>NZ_JBYSWF010000012.1:0-115536 GCF_058780865.1 Pseudomonas sp. GP01-A4 | reverse complement strand
GGGTCAGTCACAATTGCATGAACTGACCCACCGCATTCGCGAGCAAGCCCGCTCCCACAGTTTAAAGCCGGTTCCTTCAGGATCATCTCTGAGCGGTTCCCCAAATGACCAAACTGCCTACCGCCATCAACCTGCACAAAGCCTCCAGGACCCTGGGCCTCACCTACGGTCCCGACGAGGTGTATCAACTGCCCGCCGAATTCCTTCGCGTGCACTCCCCCTCCGCCGAGGTCCAGGGCCACGGCAAACCGATCCTGCAATTCGGCAAGCTCAATGTCGGCTTGACCAAGATCGAACCCGCCGGCCAATACGCACTGAAATTGACCTTCGACGATGGCCATGACAGCGGATTGTTCACCTGGGACTACCTCTATCAACTTGCCGTGCGTCAGGACGCGCTGTGGGCTGACTATCTTGCCGAGCTGAAAGCCGCCGGAAAAACCCGCGACCCGAGCCAGTCGGTCGTGCGGCTGATGCTCTAGCCCAGGCCTCTTGCTCATTAGTGGGCATTTTCTAATTCCATCTGCTTGAATGCCCCTCTGTCGTGGCCAACGATTGGCCCGCTTGCGAAAAAAATTAAACTCGGGTAACCAATGGAACTGGCAAGTTCCCTGCATTTGACGATGCGGTATTAACGGTCACCCGAGCAGTAGTACCAGGCTGTGCTGTGTGGCAAGTAGTGGTACACAGCGGTACCCGGTACTCGTCTGTCGGACAATGGAGCGTCGTAGATGAGTAACAAGAACAACGATGACTTGAAACGCCAGGCCTCGGAAAACACCCTGGGGCTGAACCCGATCATCGCGTTACGGAAAAAGGATTTACTGGCATCCGCTCGGATGGTGCTGACCCAGGCCATCAAACAACCGTTGCACAGCGTCAAGCATGTCGCCCATTTCGGCGTCGAATTGAAGAACGTGGTGTTCGGCAAATCACAGCTGACACCCGAGGCCGACGACCGTCGTTTCAACGACCCGGCGTGGACCCAGAACCCGCTCTACAAACGTTACCTGCAAACCTACCTGGCGTGGCGCAAGGAGCTGCACGACTGGATCGGTGACAGCAACCTGTCGGAACACGACATCAGCCGCGGCCACTTCGTCATCAACCTGATGACCGAAGCCATGGCGCCCACCAACAGCGCAGCCAACCCGGCGGCGGTCAAACGCTTCTTTGAAACCGGCGGCAAGAGCCTGCTGGATGGCCTGTCCAACCTGGCCAAGGACATGGTGCACAACGGCGGCATGCCGAGCCAGGTCAACATGGGCGCCTTTGAAGTGGGCAAGAGCCTGGGCACCACCGAAGGCGCCGTAGTGTTTCGCAACGATGTGCTGGAGCTGATCCAGTACCGGCCGATCACCGAGCAGGTGCACGAACGTCCGCTGCTGGTAGTGCCGCCGCAGATCAACAAGTTCTATGTATTCGACCTGAGCCCGGACAAGAGCCTGGCGCGCTTCTGCCTGCGCAATAACCAGCAGACGTTTATCGTCAGTTGGCGCAACCCGACCAAGGCCCAGCGCGAGTGGGGCCTGTCGACCTACATCGAGGCGCTGAAAGAAGCGGTCGATGTGGTGAGCGCGATCACCGGCAGCAAAGACATCAACATGCTCGGCGCCTGCTCCGGCGGCATCACCTGCACCGCCCTGCTGGGCCACTACGCGGCGCTGGGCGAGAAGAAGGTCAACGCCCTGACCCTGCTGGTGAGCGTGCTGGACACCACCCTGGACACCCAGGTGGCATTGTTCGTCGACGAACAGACCCTGGAAGCGGCCAAGCGCCATTCCTACCAGGCCGGTGTGCTGGAAGGCCGCGACATGGCCAAGGTGTTTGCCTGGATGCGCCCCAATGACCTGATCTGGAACTACTGGGTCAACAACTACCTGCTGGGCAACGAGCCACCGGTGTTCGACATCCTGTTCTGGAACAACGACACCACCCGCTTGCCGGCCGCGTTCCATGGCGACCTGATCGAACTGTTCAAGAACAATCCCTTGGTGCGGGCCAATGCCCTGGAAGTGTGCGGCACGCCGATCGACCTGAAGCAGGTCACTGCCGATATTTATTCTTTGGCCGGCACCAACGACCACATCACACCGTGGCAGTCCTGCTACAAGTCGGCGCAGCTGTTTGGCGGCAAGGTGGAGTTTGTGCTGTCCAGCAGCGGGCATATCCAGAGCATTCTGAACCCGCCGGGCAATCCAAAATCGCGTTACCAGACCAGCGATACAATGCCGGGCAAGGCCCTGGACTGGCAGGAGAACGCCACCAAGCACACCGATTCGTGGTGGTTGCATTGGCAGGCGTGGCAGGCGGAGCGGTCGGGCAAGTTGAAGAAGGCGCCTGCGAACCTGGGCAACAAGACTTATGCAGCGGCGGAAGCGGCGCCGGGCACATACGTTCACGAAAGGTAGGCGGGAATGGGATCAAATGTGGGAGCTGGCTTGCCTGCGATGGCATCAACTCGGTGTGCCTGATACACCGTAGCGTCTGCATCGCAGGCAAGCCAGCTCCCACATTGACCGTGTTCCCGCAGGGAAATAGCGCCATTTTGCAGGGTAAGCCCATGCCGCAACCGTTCATCTTCCGTACCATCGACCTGGATGGCCAAGCCATCCGCACGGCGGTACGCCCGGGCAAGCCTCACTTGACGCCGCTGCTGATTTTCAACGGCATCGGCGCCAACCTTGAGCTGGTGTTTCCGTTCGTCCAGGCCCTGGACCCGGACCTGGAAGTGATTGCCTTTGATGTGCCAGGCGTCGGCGGCTCGTCGACCCCCAGCCGGCCTTATCGCTTTCCCGGCCTGGCCAAACTCACCGCGCGCATGCTCGACTACCTGGACTATGGCCAGGTCAACGCGGTGGGCGTTTCCTGGGGCGGCGCGCTGGCGCAGCAGTTCGCCTATGACTATCCGGAACGCTGCAAGAAGCTGATTCTGGCCGCCACCGCCGCCGGTGCCTTCATGGTGCCGGGCAAGCCGAAGGTCTTGTGGCTGATGGCCAGCCCCCGGCGTTATATCCAACCGTCCCACGTGGTGCGCATTGCACCGATGATCTACGGCGGCTCCTTCCGTCGGGATTCGAAACTGGCCGCCGAACACGCGAGCAAAGTGCGTTCGGCGGGCAAGCTGGGTTACTACTGGCAACTGTTCGCCGGGCTTGGCTGGACCAGCATCCACTGGCTGCACAAGATCAAGCAGCCGACCCTGGTGCTGGCCGGCGACGACGACCCACTGATCCCGCTGATCAACATGCGCATGCTGGCCTGGCGCATTCCCAACGCCCAACTGCACATCATCGACGACGGCCATCTGTTCCTGATTACCCGGGCCGAGGCCGTGGCGCCGATCATCATGAAGTTTCTCCAAGAGGAACGCCTGAGGGCGGTGATTCACCCGCAACCCGCACTTTAGACGGCGGCGGTCAGGACGACCGCGCCGCGCAACTTGGCCAGAACCGACTATGGTTCTGAATTGGCGTGCTTGTTGATGGCTTGACGAAGGAGTGTTGGCGCATGCGAGAAAGACCCGTATCGAACCCGGTGCCCACACCCGCCGCGTTCATCAATATTGAAAGTGCGATCACCGGCCTGCGCGGCCGGGATTTGCTCTCGACCCTGCGCAGCGTCGCCGCACACGGCTTGCGCAATCCGGTGCACACCGCCCGCCACGCCTTGAAGTTGGGCGGGCAATTGGGCCGCGTGCTGCTCGGGGAAACGGTGCACGAGCCGAACCCGAAGGACAGCCGCTTCGCCGACCCGACCTGGCAGCTCAACCCGTTTTATCGGCGCAGCCTGCAAGCCTACCTGAGCTGGCAAAAACAGACCCGCCACTGGATCGACGACAGCAACCTCAGCGCCGACGACCGGGCGCGGGCGCACTTTGCCTTTGCCCTGCTCAACGATGCGGTGTCGCCATCCAACACCCTGCTCAACCCGCTGGCGATCAAGGAGCTGCTCAACTCCGGCGGCAACAGCGTGGTGCGTGGCGTCAGCAACCTGTTCGACGACCTGCTGCACAACAACGGCTTGCCGCGCCAGGTCACCAAGCAGGCCTTTGAAGTCGGCAAGACGGTGGCCACCACACCCGGTTCGGTGGTGTTTCGCAATGAACTGCTGGAGCTGATCCAGTACAAGCCCATGAGCGAAAAACAGTACGCCAAGCCGCTGCTGGTGGTGCCGCCGCAAATCAACAAGTACTACATTTTCGACCTGAGCCCGAACAACAGCTTCGTCCAGTTCGCCCTGAAAAATGGCCTGCAAGTGTTTATGGTCAGCTGGCGCAACCCGGATGTACGCCACCGGGAATGGGGCTTGTCCACCTACGTCGCGGCTTTGGAAGAAGCGCTGAACGTAACCCGCGCAATCACCGGCGCCCGTGAGGTCAACCTGATGGGCGCCTGCGCCGGTGGCCTGACCATCGCCGCGCTGCAAGGCCATCTGCAGGCCAAGCGCCAGCTGCGCCGCATCTCCAGCGCCAGCTACCTGGTGAGCCTGCTGGACAGCCAGATCGACAGCCCCGCCACCCTGTTCGCCGACGAACAGACGCTGGAAGCCGCCAAGCGCCGCTCTTACCAGCAAGGCGTACTCGACGGCCGGGACATGGCCAAGGTATTCGCCTGGATGCGTCCCAACGACCTGATCTGGAACTACTGGATCAACAATTACCTGCTGGGCAAGGAACCGCCGGCCTTCGACATCCTGTACTGGAACAACGACAACACCCGCCTGCCCGCCGCGCTGCATGGCGACTTGCTGGACTTCTTCAAGCACAACCCGCTGAGCCACCCCGGCGGCCTGGAGGTGTGCGGCACGCCCATCGACTTACAGAAAGTCACGGTGGACAGTTTCAGCGTAGGCGGCATCAACGACCACATCACGCCGTGGGACGCGGTGTACCGCTCCACCCAGCTGCTGGGCGGCGACAAGCGCTTCATTCTGTCCAACAGCGGGCATGTCCAGAGCATCCTCAACCCGCCGGGCAACCCCAAGGCCAACTACGTCGAGAACCTCAAGCTGAGCAGCGACCCGCGCGCCTGGTACTACGACGCCAATCATGTCGAGGGCAGCTGGTGGCCCAACTGGCTGGAGTGGATCCAGCAGCGCTCCGGTGTACAGCGCGAAACACTGACCGCCCTGGGCAACCAGAATTACCCACCGATGGAAGCGGCGCCGGGCACCTATGTGCGAGTCCGCTGAGCCCCACGACGACTTTAAGAAGACTGGATGAAGACCCGCGACCGTATCCTTGAATGTGCCTTGCAGTTGTTCAACCACAAGGGCGAGCCGAACGTGTCGACCATGGAGGTGGCCAATGAAATGGGGATCAGCCCCGGCAATCTCTATTACCACTTCCATGGCAAGGAACCGTTGGTGCTCGGGCTGTTCGAGCGCTTTCAAAACGAATTGGCGCCGTTGCTCGATCCGCCGGAAGACGCACAACTGGCGGCCGAGGATTACTGGCTGTTCCTGCACCTGATCGTGGAGCGCATGGCGCACTATCGGTTTCTGTTCCAGGACCTGTCGAACCTGGCGGGCCGCCTGCCGAAATTGGCCAAGGGCATCCGCAACCTGCTGACGGCGCTCAAGCGCACGCTGGCCTCGTTGCTGGCCCGCCTCAAGACGGATGGGCAACTGGTCAGTGAAACCCAGGCGCTGGGGCAGTTGGTGGAACAGATCACCATGACCTTGCTGTTTTCCCTGGACTACCAGCGGATTCTCGACCGAGAAGGTGAGGTGCGGGTGGTGGTGTACCAGATCATGATGCTGGTGGCCCCGCATCTGCTGATGCCGGCGAGGCTGGCGACAGAGAGGTTGGCGCTGCGCTACCTGGACGACGCGGACTAAAATGTGGGAGCGGGCTTGCTCGCGAAAGCGGAGTGTCAGTCAATACATGTGTGACTGATCCACCGCTTTCGCGAGCAAGCCCGCTCCCACATTGGATTTGTGTTGTTCTGTAGATTCCATAAAAAACGCCCGACCTTCGCAGGCCGGGCGTTTTTATGTGTCCCGTAAAAATCAGGACTGACTGGTAGGCGTCGGGGTTGCCGGCGTTGCAGTCGGGGTAGCAGCAGGCGTCGGTGGCGTGACCGAGTTGGTCGCCGGCGCTGCAGTTGCAGGCTTGGCCGCTACCGCTGGCTTCGGCGCTGCTGGCTTTTTGGCTACGGCAGGCTTCTTCGCCGCAGCCGGTTTTGCAGCTGGCTTGGCCGCTGCAGGTTTTGCAGCCGCAGGCTTGGCGGCGGGTTTGGCAGCAACCGGCTTGGCTGCAGGTTTCGCAGCGGCTGGCTTGGCAGCAGGCTTCGCTGCAGCAGGTTTGGCGGCAGCGGTTTTCGCCGCTGGCTTGGCTGCTGCTTTTGCTGCCGGCTTGGCTGCAGGTTTCGCCGCAGGTTTTGCAGCTGCTTTAGCGGCCACTGGTTTAGCGGCAGGCTTGGCGGCCGGTTTAGCCGCTGCGGTTTTCGCCGCAGGCTTGGCAGCCGGTTTTGCAGCAGCTTTGGCCGGCGCCTTGGCTGCCGGTTTGGCGGCGGCCTTGACCAGCGGTTTAGCGGCGGTTTTAGCAGCAGGCTTGGCCGCTGCAGTTTTCGCCGCAGGCTTGGCAGCCGGTTTAGCCGCTGCAGTTTTAGCCGCAACTGGCGCAGCTTTAAGGCCGGTGAGTTTTTCGATTTGCCTGGTCAAGGTATCGACCTTGCTGTGCAGCGCTTTCACTTCAGTACGGCTAGGTACGCCGAGTCGCGAAATGGCACTGTTCAGGCGCTTGTCAAAAGCCCCTTCCAGTTCGCCCCACTTGTCGCTGATACGTGATTTGGCAGAACCGGCGGAAGCCTTTGCCGCATCGACTTGTTTACCCACTGTGCTCTTGGTCAACTTCTCGGCCTTCTCGCCGTCTTTAACCAAAGTCTCGAAGTATTTACCGCCGTCACTGCTCACCTTCGAGTACACGCCTAAACCGGCCAGCCAGATCTTGCGGGAGTATTTTTCAACTTCCCCGATCCACGAGCTGCCTTCTTTATCAGTAGTCTTTTTACCAGCCATCCCGTTGTCTCCTTAGTGTTTACGCGCGACACGTTCGAGCAATGCCGTCAGCTCATCGAGCTTAGCAGAGAGTGTCTCCACGTCATGTTTAGACGGAATGCCGATCCGATTCAAGGCACTTCCAACACGACTATCAAAAGCGCTTTCAACTTTATCCAGTTGCACTTCGACTCGACCTTTGATGCCGAAGACTTCGCTCTTGACTTGATCAATCTGACTGTTGGCTGCATCAAGTTGTTCAATCACAACTTTTTTGCCTTTAGTTTCAACATGTTGACCAGTCTTAACCAGCTCTTTGAAGTACTCGGCGCCCTCGCTTCCGACCTTGGCGTAAGCCCCCAAACCGGCCAGCCAGATCTTGCGGGCATAGGATTTAACGTCAGTCAGGGCGTTAGTTCCGGTAGCAATTTTTTTCTTCAAAATAACTTTGGCCATGGTGCACCTCACGCATAAAGGGGGGAGGAACTGCCCACAGAAGTTGGGGGCTTGGGCACAAAGTAGGCAGAAAAATTAGAATCGGCACCCTAAGAAGGTCGCAAATCAGGCCAGGGCTTTATCCAGTGCCTTCTCGATTTCGGACTTGATGGTGCCACTCATGGCCGACATCAACAGACCCAGCTCGACTTCAATCCGCAGGGAATCTTCCGCCACTTTCACGGTGCCTTTAACGCCCGAACGTTTGAGGTTCAGTGTGTCGCCGGCCCAGGAAGACTCCAGGCCATATTGCTCCTTGAGTTTGCTCGCCAACTTGTCGGCTTTTTCTCGGGCAGCGTCTTTGCCCAGTGTGTGGGCACGTTCAACCTGTATACGGGCCATTTGAATGACTCCTCGTTATAGAGACTTGTCGACCCGCCATGCGGCAAAAGGTCTCGGTGACCACCTATCTTACCTTCAGCCTTGCCAAGACAAAGCATGCCTTGGGGATTAGAATGCCCCCATTCTCTTTTGGTGACAGCGATATGACTGATCAGCGCAAAGGCAGCGATGCCGAACCCACCACTCACTTCGGCTTCAAGAACGTCCCGGAAAGCCAGAAAGCGGAAAAAGTCGCCGAGGTGTTCCACTCGGTCGCCGCCAAGTACGACTTGATGAACGACGTGCTCTCCGGCGGCATGCACCGTCTGTGGAAGCGCTTCACCATTGAGTTGTCGGGTGTACGCACCGGCAACCGTGTGCTGGATATCGCCGGTGGTACGGGCGACCTGGCCGCCAAGTTCTCCAAGCTGGTGGGCCCCACCGGGCAGGTGGTACTGGCCGACATCAACGGCTCGATGCTCAAGGTCGGTCGTGATCGCCTGCTGGACAAAGGTGTGGCGGGCAATATCGAGTTCGTCCAGGCCGACGCTGAAAAGCTGCCGTTCCCGGACAACCACTTCGACTGCGTGACCATCGCCTTCGGCCTGCGTAACGTGACCCACAAGGAAGACGCGCTGCGCTCGATGCTGCGCGTACTCAAGCCCGGCGGTCGCCTGCTGGTGCTGGAGTTCTCCAAGCCGACCAACGCACTGATGTCCAAGGTCTACGACACCTACTCGTTCGCCTTCATGCCGTTGATGGGCAAGCTGATCACCAATGACGCCGAAAGCTACCGCTACCTGGCCGAATCGATCCGCATGCACCCGAACCAGGAAACCCTGAAGTCGATGATGGTAGAGGCCGGTTTCGACCGCGTGACCTACCACAACATGACCTCGGGCATCGTCGCCCTGCACCGCGGCATCAAGCCCTGATGCTGTTCGCAGGCCTTCTCGCCAGCGTCGAACACGGCCTCAACCGTGTACTGCGCCTGGACAGCACCGCCCTGGCACGGCTGGCGCACCTGAACGGCAGGATCATCGCCGTCGACTGCACCAGCCCCGCCTTGCAGCTGTTTATCCTGCCCAGCGATGAAGGCCTGTTGCTGGCGTCCCACTGGGCCGCCGACGCCGACTGCACCCTGCGTGCTTCCGGCTCAAGCCTGCTGCGCCTGGCCCTGAGCCGGGACAAGACGGCGATCCTCCACGGCCCGGACGTGGAACTTGAAGGCGACAGCGCGGTGCTGATGGACCTGGCCGCCGTGCTGCAAGACCTGGAACTGGACTGGGAATACGAGCTGTCACGTTGGCTCGGCCCGGTGGCCACCCAACTGATCAGCGGTCATCTGCGCAGCCGCACGCGCTGGTACCAGCAGGGTTTCGCCAGCCTGAACCAGAACCTCGCCGAATACCTGAGCGAAGAATCGCGCACCCTGGTCGGACAACGGGAAGCGGAAGCGCGCTTTCGCGAACTCGACCAGGCCAAACTCGACCTGGAACGACTTGAGGCGCGCTTCGAGCGCCTGAGCCGCTCCCTTGATTCAAGCGATAACGCATGAAGCTGCTCGCCGTCCGCCGTTTATTTCGTATCCAGCGCGTCGTAATCCGCTACCGCCTCGATGACCTGCTGTTCGCCCTGCCGCTGCCGTGGTTCCTGCTGGCGGTGCGCTATGTGCTGCCGTGGCGCTGGTTCCCGCGCAAGACCCTCGAGCTGAGCCGTGGCGCGCGCCTGCGCCTGGCGTTGCAGGACCTGGGGCCGATCTTCATCAAGTTCGGGCAGATCCTCTCCACCCGCCGCGACCTGTTGCCCGAAGATATCGCCGACGAGCTGATGCTGTTGCAGGACCGCGTGCCGCCGTTCGACTCGCAACTGGCAGTCACGCTGATTGAAGAACAGCTGGGCAAGAAGATCAGCGAAGTCTTCAGCCGCTTCGACATCGCGCCGCTGGCCTCGGCCTCGGTGGCCCAGGTGCATGCCGCGCAACTGAAAAGCGGCGAAGAAGTGGTGGTGAAGGTGATCCGCCCGGGCCTCAAGCCGATCATCGGCCAGGACCTGGCGTGGCTGTTCATCCTTGCCCGCGCCGCCGAGCGCTTTTCTGCCGATGCACGCCTGCTGCACCCGGTGGACGTGGTGCTGGACTACGAAAAAACCATCTACGACGAACTCGACCTGCTGCGCGAAGCGGCCAACGCCAGCCAGCTCAAGCGCAACTTCGAAGGCTCGCAGCTGCTGTACGTGCCGCAAGTCTATTGGGACTGGTGCCGCCCGAAAGTGCTGGTGATGGAGCGCATCTACGGCGTGCAGGTCACCGACCTGGCGACCCTGGCCGACCAGCGCACCGACATGAAGATGCTTGCCGAGCGCGGCGTGGAGATTTTCTTCACCCAAGTGTTCCGCGACAGCTTCTTCCACGCCGACATGCACCCCGGCAACATTTTCGTCAGCACCGTGAACCCGTGGAGCCCGCAGTACATTGCGATCGACTGCGGCATCGTCGGCAGCCTGACCCCGGAAGACCAGGATTACCTGGCGCGCAACCTGTTCGCTTTCTTCAAGCGTGATTACCGCCGCGTGGCGCAGTTGCACATCGATTCGGGCTGGGTGCCGGCCGAAACCAAGCTCAACGAATTCGAAGCGGCGATCCGCACTGTGTGCGAGCCGATCTTTGAAAAACCGTTAAAGGATATTTCCTTCGGTCAGGTGCTGATGCGTCTGTTCCAGACGGCGCGGCGCTTCAATATGGAAGTGCAGCCGCAGTTGGTACTGTTGCAAAAGACCCTGCTGAACATCGAAGGCCTGGGCCGCCAGCTGTACCCGGACCTCGACCTGTGGAACACCGCCCAGCCGTTCCTCGAGCGCTGGATGCGGGACCGTATCAGCCCGAAAACCCTGCTGGGCAACCTGCAAAGCCAGGTCGAGCAACTGCCGCACCTGGCCAACATGACCCGCGACCTGCTGGAGCGCATGTCCCAGCCCCACGCCCAGGACCCGGCACCGCCGTGGCACAAGCGCAAGGACGACTGGTTCCTGCGCCTGCTGGGCGCCGCGCACCTGGTGGGCGGTACGATACTGGCCGCCGGCGGGCCGCTGAATGAACTGGGCCACTGGCCGGCCGGCATCATGGTCGCGGTGGGCGTGTATCTGATCGTGCGTCGATAGCCAATCCGGTTATACACTGTCGCAAATTGCCGGAGCCGAAAATGAAAGACTGGCTGGACGAGATCAAGTGGGACAGTGACGGCCTGGTGCCGGCCATTGCCCAGGACTACAAGACCGGGCGCGTGCTGATGATGGCCTGGATGAACCGCGAGGCCCTGAGCCTGACCGCCGCCGAGAACCGCGCCATCTACTGGTCACGTTCCCGTGGCAAACTGTGGCGCAAGGGCGAAGAGTCCGGGCACGTGCAAACCCTGCATGAGATGCGCATCGACTGCGATGCCGATGTGGTGATCCTCAAGGTCGAGCAGATCGGCGATATCGCCTGTCACACCGGCCGTCACAGCTGCTTTTACCGCGTGTTCCAGAACGGCGAGTGGAAGACCGTCGAGCCCGTGCTCAAAGACCCGCACGCTATCTATTCGGCAGGACACTGAACATGAGCGATACCCTCAACCGTGTGGCCCAGGTGCTGGAAGACCGCAAAGGCGCGGACGCCGACAGCTCCTACGTCGCCAGCCTGTACCACAAGGGTCTGAACAAGATCCTGGAAAAACTCGGCGAAGAATCCGTCGAGACGATTATTGCGGCCAAGGACGCGCAAATCAGCGGCGACTGCAGCGACGTGATCTACGAAACTGCCGACTTGTGGTTCCACAGTCTGGTCATGCTCGCCCAACTGGGGCAGCATCCACAGGCAGTGCTTGATGAACTGGACCGTCGCTTCGGCTTGTCCGGGCATGCCGAAAAGGCCTCGCGCCCGTCCGCCTGACCAACTTTTACAGAGGAATTGCAGCATGGGCATTTTTGACTGGAAACACTGGATCGTCATTCTTGTGGTCGTTGTGCTGGTGTTCGGCACCAAGAAACTGAAAAACCTCGGCACCGACGTCGGTGAATCGATCAAGGGCTTTCGCAAGGCCATGAACGACGACGAAAAGCCTGCCGACCCGGCCGTCAATCCGGTGCCACCGGCGCAGCCTGTACACCCGCAGGCCACTCAGCCGATCACTGAACGTCGCACCTTCGACGTGCAGGCCGAGCACGTCAAAGAGCAGAACCAAAAAGACTCGTGAGTACTGAATAATGTTTGGTATCAGCTTCTCTGAACTGCTGCTCGTCGGCCTCGTGGCCCTGCTGGTACTGGGGCCGGAACGCCTGCCCGGTGCCGCGCGCACGGCCGGCCTGTGGATCGGGCGCCTGAAACGCAGTTTCAACGCCATCAAACAGGAAGTTGAACGGGAAATCGGCGCCGACGAAATTCGCCGGCAACTGCACAACGAACACATTCTGTCGTTGGAGCAGGAGGCACGGAAGATTCTCTCGCCGGTGCAGGAAACGCCCAAGCCGGTCGAGCCTGTGGCCGAGCATTCGATTGCTCCGCCCGCCGCACCCGCGCCTGCACCGGTCGCTGAACCCGTGCACGCCGTCGAGCCTGCGCCCACTGCGCCCGTGCCCCCGACCGAACCCGCGCCGACACCTGCCGTGTCGCCCGCGCCCCACGACCCTACATTGCCGCCGCGAGCCCCATGAGCGCTGATAAACCGGAAACCGACCAGCACATGCCACTGGTCTCGCACCTCACCGAGTTGCGCACCCGCCTGCTGCGCTGTGTCGCGGCGATCTTCATCATCTTTGCCGGGCTGTTTGCCTTCACCCAGCAGATCTACACCTTCGTCTCCACGCCGCTGCGCGACTACTTGCCGGCTGGCGCGACGATGATCGCCACCGACGTGTCGTCACCGTTCCTCACGCCGTTGAAGCTGACGATGATGGTTTCGCTGTTCCTGGCGATCCCGGTGATCCTGCATCAGATTTGGGGCTTTATCGCGCCGGGCCTGTACAAGCATGAAAAACGCATCGCCGTGCCGCTGCTGGTGTCGAGCATCCTGCTGTTCTACACCGGGATGGCCTTTGCCTACTTCCTGGTGTTCCCGCTGATCTTCAAGTTCTTCGCCGCCGCCACCCCGGCCGGTGTGGAAATGATGACCGACATCACCAGCTACCTCGACTTCGTGATGACGCTGTTCTTCGCCTTCGGCGTGGCCTTCGAAATCCCGGTGGCCGTGGTGCTGCTGGTATGGATCGGCGTGGTCGACGTCAAATACCTGAAGAAAATCCGCCCGTACGTGATCATCGGCTGCTTCGTGGTCGGCATGATCCTGACCCCGCCGGACATCTTCTCGCAGACCCTGCTGGCCGTACCCATGTGGATGCTGTTCGAGATTGGCATCCTGTTCGGCAGCCTGGTGAGCAAGCGTGGCGATCACCCGGATGACCAACCCGCCGACGACGACCAGCCGCCAGCGACCCAGCCGTGAACCTGCTGCTGCTTGAGGAGGCCGACTTTATCGCGGCCGACCGGGTGGTGCTGCGTGATCGGCGCCTGGTGCATATGCAGGAAGTCCACCGTGCCGCCGTAGGCGACAGCCTGCGGGTCGGACGGATTGGCGGTTTGATGGGCAACGCGCAGTTGCTGCGCCTGGAAGCCCGGGAAGCCGAGCTGGAAGTGACCTTCGACCAGCCGCCGCCGGCCAAACTGCCCCTGACCCTGCTGCTGGCCCTGCCCCGTCCGAAAATGCTGCGCCGGGTGCTGCAAACCGTGGCGTCCATGGGCGTGCCGCGAGTGGTGCTGGTGAACAGCTATCGCGTGGAAAAGAGCTTCTGGCAGACGCCGTTCCTGGAGCCGGAAGCGATTCGCGAGCAATTGATCCTCGGCCTGGAACAGGCCCGGGACACGGTGCTGCCCGAGATCGTGATCGAAAAGCGCTTCAAGCCATTCGTCGAAGACCGCCTGCCCGCCATGGCGCAAGGCACCCTCGGCCTGATTGGTCACCCTGGCGACTATCCGCCCTGCCCTCGCGGGCTGGATGAGCCGGTCACCCTGGCCATCGGGCCGGAAGGCGGCTGGATTCCCTACGAGGTGGACCTGCTGGCCAAGGCCGGGTTGCAGCCGGTGCAACTCGGCGCGCGCATCCTGAGAGTCGAAACCGCCGTCACCGCGCTGCTCGCCCGCCTTTTCTAACACCGCCCTCTCCTGTAGGAGCGAGCTTGCTCGCGAAAAACTCAAGGACACCGCGCTCACTCAGAATGCCCGCGTTATCGTTGACGACCTTCGCGAGCAAGCTCGCTCCTACAGAAACATCCGAATCTGCCGATACGCTCTGAATAAGTCCAAGCCTTGTTCCAGGGGAGTTCGCAGCATGTATCGTTGGTTAGCCGAGAAACTGGGGAATGTCAGCGTCAACCGCAAGCTGAGCATAGGCTTCGGCCTGGTATTGGTCTTGACCCTATTGATCACCTTCACCGGCTGGACCGGCCTCAGCGGCGTGATCAGCCGTGGCGACAAGCTGGGCTACATCTCCAGCCTCAACGGGCTGACCAAGGACCTGCGCCTGGCGCGACTGGACTTCGAAATGCGCCGTGGCGAACAAGGCACCAGCGCGGTCAACGACCTGATCACCCAGCTGGACAGTGGCCTGAAAACCGCCGCAGACCTGATCGAGCAACCCGACGACAAGCTCGTGGTAGAGCAGCAACAGGATGCCTTGGGCCAATACAAAAAAGCCTTCGGCGCCATGGTGCAGGCCGGCCTCAAGCGTGAAGGCGCCCGCAGCAAACTGGGCGATACCGCCGACAACGCCGTCGCAAAAATCAACGAAGTGGAAAAATCCCTGCTGCAAGGCGACAGCGTCACCCTGTTCAACAGCGTGGTCGACCTGAGCAAACTGATCCAGCAAGCGCGCTTCCAGGTGCGCGGCTACACCTACAGCGGCAAGGTCGAAGCCGAACAACCGGCCCTGGATGCCATCGACAACGCCCTGAAGAAAATCACCGACCTCAACGACCAGTTGCCCGAGCAATATCGGGCCAACCTGCAAGAGGCCAGCGTCTCGCTGCAGGCCTACCGCGCCGCCGTGAGCCAGTACCGCGACTCCCAGGTGGCCAGTGCCGCCGCGATGAAAATCATGGGCGAGCAAGGCGATATCCTGCTCGACCGCAGTAACAAACTCACCACTTCGCAAACCGTGGTGCGTGATACCGATGCCGCCCACGCCAAGAACCTGCTGTTACTGGCCACCGCCCTCGCGCTGGCGTTTGGTGTACTCGCCGCCTGGGCCATTACCCGGCAGATCGTGATTCCACTGAACCAGACCCTCAAAGTCGCCGAGCGCGTGGCGTCCGGCGACCTGAGCCACAACCTGATCTCCCGGCGCCAGGATGAACTGGGGCAACTGCAACGGTCGATGCAAAGCATGACCGTGGGCCTGCGGGAGCTGATTGGCGGTATCAGCGACGGCGTCACCCAGATCGCCAGTGCCGCCGAGCAGCTATCGGCCGTTACCGAGCAGACCAGCGCCGGGGTCAACAGCCAGAAGGTCGAGACCGACCAGGTGGCCACCGCCATGAACGAAATGGCCGCTACCGTGCAGGAAGTCGCCCGTAACGCTGAAGAAGCCTCGGAAGCCGCCGTAGCCGCCGACCAGCAGGCCCGTGAAGGCGACAAGGTGGTCGGCGAGGCCATCGCCCAGATCGAGCGCCTGGCCAGCGAGGTGGGCAACTCCACCGAAGCCATGGGCCATCTCAAGCGTGAAAGCGACAAGATTGGCAGTGTGCTGGACGTCATCAAGTCGGTAGCCCAGCAAACCAACCTGCTGGCCCTTAACGCAGCGATTGAAGCGGCGCGCGCCGGTGAAGCCGGACGCGGTTTTGCGGTGGTTGCCGATGAAGTGCGCAGCCTGGCCCAGCGGACGCAGAAGTCCACCGAGGAGATCGAAGAGTTGATCGTCGGCCTGCAAAGCGGCACCCAGCAGGTGGCGACCATCATGGATAACAGTCGCGGCCTGACCGACAGCAGCGTCGAGCTGACCCGTCGGGCCGGCAATGCCCTGGAGAACATCACCCGTACCGTCTCGGCGATCCAGGCGATGAACCAGCAGATCGCCACCGCCGCCGAGCAGCAAAGCGCCGTGGCCGAAGAGATCAACCGCAGCGTGCTCAACGTGCGGGACGTTTCCGAACAAACCTCGGCGGCCAGCGAAGAAACTGCGGCTTCCAGTGCAGAGCTGGCGCGCCTGGGGGTTTACCTGCAAAGCCTGGTAGGTCGCTTCAAGGTCTGACCCGCTTGCGGCGGCCATCAGGGCCGCCGCTCCGACAATATGTGAAATTTCCTACGCGTTTTTCAGGTCGTGGATCACACACCTGGCGCCGAATAAAAGTAGCGTTTCAACTCCCCTGACCATTGTTGGCCGGACGCTTGAGACGCTCCTTTTGATTCGTTGGAGGTTCACCATGTTTCGTCCACTGACCCGCCTGCTCGGAAACATCAGCATCAGCCTCAAACTTGCCCTGGGCTTTGGCCTGGTGCTCAGCCTCAGCCTGATCATCGCCTCTACCGGCTGGCAAGCCTTGAGCGCATCCCTCGAGCGCTCCCAAAAACTCACGCTGCTCTCGCAATTGGCAGTCGTCGGCGAAGAGTTGCGCGCTGATCGCATCGTCTATCGCACCCTTAACGACCCGGCCAGCCTGTCCAAAATAGAGCTGCACATGGACAAGATCGACCAGTTCCTGGTGGATCTTTCCCCGCGATTTACCGACCCGGTCAACCAACAACAGCTGCAGGAAAGCCGACGCTTCGTCACCAGCTTCAAGACCGCCTTAAGCGGCCTGGAGGGGCTGATCAAGCAACGTGAAAACGCCCGTGAACAGCTCAAGCGCAGCTCAGTCCAGGGCAGTGACAGCCTCTCTGAACTGTCGAGCAACCTGCCCAATCAAGACGATGAAAAGGCCCTCGATGCCGTGGAACAATTGCGCCAGGCCCTGGAACAAGCCGAAGACCGCGCCCAGAGCCCCGCCTGGGCGGCTGCGTCATTGGACGCCTATGCCAAGGGCGTGGGTGATGCGCTACTGGCCCTGGATGGCGCCCAGGCGGCGGTAGGCGCGCTGCCGGTTGACGCCAGCGCCCTGAAAAAAGTTCTGCTCGATTTTCGGACTCACCTGACACGCCTCAAGGACGCCCAACTCAGCGCCGAAACCACCCAGAACCAGCTTGAACAGTGGCTGGATCAATTGCTCACGGAAAGCGACCTGCTGAGCCAGGACCAGACCGCCAAGCGTGACAACGAAGCCAGCCTCGCCCGCACCCTGCTGCTCAACGTTACTGCAGCGGCGCTGTTGCTCGGCGTCGTGGCCGCCTGGTTGATCGCCGGCCAGATCGTCGCACCACTGCGCCAGGCCCTGTCCGTGGCCAACCGGATTGCCGAAGGTGACCTGAGCCACGACATCCAGGCCTCGCGCCAGGATGAACTGGGGCAGTTGCAGCGCAGCATCGGGCAAATGACCCTCAACCTGCGGGGCTTGATCAGCGGCATCGGCGACAGCGCCCAGCAGATCGCCAGCGCCGCCGAGCAACTCTCGGCGGTCACAGAGCAAACCCGCGACGGGGTCGACGGCCAGAAGCAGGAAACCGAACAGGTGGCCACCGCCATGAACGAGATGCTCGCCACCTCCCAGGAAGTTGCGCGCCATGCCGAGCAAGCGTCGCTGGCTGCTGCCGAGGCCGACCGGCAGGCGGGCCAGGGCGATCAGGTGGTGGCTGAGGCCATTACCCACATCGAGCACCTGGCTCAGGAGATGGCGCGTTCAAGCCAGGCCATGCAAGGCCTGCAACAGGAAAGCCGGAAGATCGGCAGCGTGCTGGAGGTGATCAAGTCGGTATCGGAACAGACCAACTTGCTGGCCCTCAACGCCGCGATCGAGGCGGCCCGCGCAGGCGAAGCCGGCAGGGGGTTTGCCGTGGTCGCCGATGAAGTGCGCAGCCTGGCACAACGCACCCAGCAGTCGGCCGAGGAAATCGAGGAGTTGATCAGCGGCCTGCACCGGGGCACGCAGCAGGTGGCCGACATCATGGACAACAGTCGCAGCCTCACCGACAACAGCGTGCAACTGACCCGCCGCGCAGGAGAGGCACTGGCGGGTATCACCCGTACCGTGTCAGTGATTCAGGAGATGAACCCGCAGATTGCCGCTGCCGCCGAGGAACAAACCGCAGTCGCCGAGGAGATCAATCGCAGCGTGTTGAAGGTCAAGGATGTGTCGGAACAGACCTGGGCCGCGAGTCAGGACACTGCGGCGGCCAGTGTCGAACTGGCGCGCCTGGGGGCGGATTTGCAGGTGTGGGTGGGCAAGTTCAAGGTCTGAAAAACCCAACCTGTGGCGAGGGAGCTTGCTCCCGCTGGAGTGCGCAGCGCTCCTATCTTTTTTGGGAGCCGCTACGCAGCCCAGCGGGAGCAAGCTCCCTCGCCACAAGAAGCATTCCCACGCATTTATAGAACCTGGCGCAGGAAGGCTTGGGCGCGAGGGTCCTTCGGCGCATCGAAGAATTGCGCCGGGGCGGCGTCCTCCAACAGTTTGCCGTGATCGAAGAACAGCACGCGATCAGCCACTTCCCGGGCAAAGCCCATTTCATGGGTGACGCAGACCATGGTCATGCCTTCCAGGGCCAGGGTCTTCATCACGTCCAGCACTTCGCCGACCATTTCCGGGTCCAGGGCCGAGGTGGGCTCGTCAAACAGCATCACCTTGGGCTCCATCGCCAGCGCGCGGGCAATCGCGACGCGTTGCTGCTGGCCACCGGAAAGCCGCGACGGGAACTCGTGGGCTTTCTGGGCAATGCCGACTTTCTCCAGGAGCGCCAGGGCCTTGGCCTCGCGCTCTTTCTTGCCGCGCTTGCGCACGACTTTTTGCGCCAGGCAGAGGTTTTCCAGCACGGTCATGTGGGGGAACAGGTTGAAGTGCTGGAACACCATGCCGACTTCACGGCGATAGGCGTTCACGTCGGTCTTCGGGTCTGCCAGTTGCAGGCCGTCGATGCTTACCGAGCCGGAATCGAATTCCTCCAGGCCGTTAAGGCAGCGCAGGAACGTCGACTTGCCGGAACCGGACGGGCCGATCACCACCAGCACTTCACCCCTGGCCACCTGCGTGGTCACGTTATCCACCGCGCGCACGACGTGGCCACGGGTGTCGAAGACTTTTACCAGATCGCGGACTTCAATCACTTTGCGCGAGCCTCCGCTCAAGCCGGCTGGCGATTTTCGACAGCGGCAGGTTGATCAGCAGGTACAGGCCTGCGACGCAGAACAGGATTTCGAACGGCGAGAACGAGGTGGTGATGACCTCGCGGCCGCTTTTGAGCAGCTCGGTAATCGCGATCACCGACACCAGGGATGTGTCCTTGACCAGGCTGATAAATTGCCCGGCCAGGGGCGGCAGCACGCGCTTGAAGGCTTGCGGCAACACCACGTGGCGCATCGACTGGCCAGCACTGAGCCCCAGGGAACGTGCCGCCTCATTCTGCCCACGGGCAATCGACTGCACGCCGGCACGGATGATTTCCGCCACATACGCGCCGGTAAACAGTGACAGCGCGGCGATCCCGGCGAATTCCCGGGACAGGTTGAGCACCGTGCCGATAAAGAAATAGAAAATGAAGATCTGCACCAACAACGGCGTACCGCGTACCAGTTCGACGTAGATCGTCGACAGATCGCGTAAAGTCGGGTTGTTCGACAGGCGACACAATCCGGTCGCCAGGCCGATCAACAGTCCCAGCACCCCGGACACCACCGATAGCCACAACGTAGTCCACAAGCCCCACAGCAGAGGGCCCGCAGCCCAATGCCGGGTGACGCCGACCACATCGCCCTCGGCCACGTCATCGCCCTTGGCCACTTGCAGACTGTTCTCGGCCACGGTCAGGTGCTGTTCGTTGCCCTCGTCATTACGCAGGGTGACGTCAGCCACATCGCCCTTGCGTACCAACTCGCTGACGGTGGAAATGTCCGACGCACGCTGGGATTCTTCGGCCTGGTAGACGAAGTACTGCGGCACGCGGTTCCAGCGCCATTCGTAGGACATCAGCGAGGTGGCGTAATACAACGCGCCGGCCAGGCCGACCAGCACCAGCACCGTCAGCAGGTGCCAGGGCCATTGGGCTTTTTTCTGTTTCATTTCAGGTTCCGGGATGTGTATCGCCTGGCAGGCCCTATTCGCGAGCAAGCCCGCTCCCACATTTCGACCGCGATCTAATGTGGGAGCGGGCTTGCTCGCGAAGGGCTCGACTCGGTATTAAGCCAACCTTATTCCATGTCCTTGAGCCACTCAGAGCTCTTGAACCACTTGTCATGGATGCGATCGTAGGTGCCGTCGTTGCGGATCTGGTGCAGGAAGTTGTTGATGAAGTTGATGCTGTCGTAGTCGCCCTTCTTCAGGCCGAACGCCAGGGGTTCAAAGGTGAACGGCTGATCAAGGAACACCAGTTTGCCGGCGCCGACCTTGTTCACGGCCACCACGTTGTACGGGGCGTCATAGACGAAGGCGTCAGCCTTGCCGTTGACCACGTCCAGAACAGCTTCCTGCTCGTTGTCATAGCCGTGGTACTTGGCTTTGGAGATCAGCTTCTTGGCCACCATCTCGCCGGTGGTGCCGAGCTTGGAGGTCAGGCGGTATTTCTCGTCATTCAGGTCTTTGTAGGACTTGATGGTGCCCTCCAGCTCCTTGCGGATCAGCAGGGTCTGGCCGACCACGATGAACGGTTCGCTGAAGTTCAGGCGCAGGTTGCGTTCCTGAGTCAGGGTCATGCCGCTGCCGATCATGTCGAACTTGTCGGTCAACAGGGCCGGGATGATGCCGTCGTAACCGGTGGAAATCGGCTCGAACTTCACGCCCATCGACTTGGCCATGGCCTTGAGGATGTCGACTTCAAAGCCGATGATTTCACCGCGTTTGTTGGTCATCTGGAACGGCATGTAGGTCGGGTCCATGCCGACTTTCAGCGTACCGCGCTTGACCGCATCATCGATGGCGCCGGCATGTGCCGCGTTGACCGCCACCAGTGCGGTGACGCCCAGCAGCAGCATCGAAAGATACTTTTTCATCATCAAGTCCCCTGAACTCATTTTCTTGTGAGGTCGGCGCGCAAAAGGGCTGCACCATTTCGGGGTGCGATCCTAACTCACTCACCGCCGGGTACAAAGGTTTCGCCGGGATTTGTTGCCAAGGTATGACAGAAAAGCCCCACAACCGTGCAGAGAAAGGCATGGCTAGACACCTCGACCCACGGCCCAGCCAATTGCTTGATGTGTAAGCAGTTATGACTACCAGCCCACTTCCGCCATCCAACCCGAGTCCTTGAACCACTTGTCATGCAGCCGATCGTAGGTGCCGTCCTGGGCCACCTGGTTGAGGAAATGATTGATCCAGTTGAGGCTGTCGTAATCGCCCTTTTTCAAGCCGAACGCCAGGGGCTCGTAGGTGAAGGGTTGCTCCAGCGCCAACAGCGCACTGTTCTGGGGCTTGGTAATGGCGATCAGGTTATACGGCGCATCATGGATAAACGCATCGGCCTTGCCCTCCACCACCTGGCGCACGCCTTCTTCAGGTGTTGGAAAACTGCGCAGCCGTGCAGTGCCGAGAAACCTTTTCGCCGCCGCCTCGCCTGTGGTGCCTTCGGCGGCCACGATCCGGTAACCGGCCTCGTTCAAGTCCTCGATGCTCTGGACCTTGTCGGCCAACCGAGGGTTCAGCAGCACGGTCTGGCCGACGATGATGAACGAGTCGCTGAAATTGAGGGTCAGGTTGCGCTCCTGCGTGACAGTCATGCCGCTGCCGATCAGGTCGAACCGGCTGGCCAGCAGGCCGGGAATCAGGTCGATATACGGTACCGAAACCAGCTCCAGCTTGACCCCCAGCGCCTTGCTCATCTCCCGAAGCAGGTCAATTTCAAACCCGACGATCCGGCCTTTCTTGTCGGTCATCTCAAAGGGCACGTAGGCCGGATTGGTGCCGACTTTCAACACCCCCCGCCGAACGGCCTCATCTATGGCTCCGGCATGCGCCAGGTAACCGTGGGAAAATGTGACGATGCCGAGCAGCAGCATCGACAAATACCTTTTGATCATGAAAAAAGCCCCTGTTCCATTAAACACTCCCACACCCGGCCACGCGCAAGATCGCGTAAGCCGCAGGCTTCGAGTCAGATTTGGGGGGCGATGCTAACCCACTCGCAGGCACGGCAATATGCCTCGGAGAAGGGTCTTTTGTTTCGAAATAACAAGGAGTTAGCGCGATACAGCAGAAGGGAAAAACAACGTAGGACGGTTATCGCAAACGCCCCCGAGGTGGCACCTCGGGGGCGTCGGAATCAGGCCGGTTGAGCCTGGGACGACAGCGGCTTCAATGGCAGCAATGGCGCATGCGGATCGGCCTTGACCGATTCGCGCCAGGCGCTCAGCCACTCGGCGTGGCCTTCGCTCCAGACCTGCTCGTGCAAGCGTGCCAGGGCGACCGGGTCGCTGAGCAAGGCCAGGCGTTCACCGTTGTTGAGGCCGGCCGGGCCGACTTTCAACGCGTGGCGAACCCGGTCAACACGCAGCCACTCAATCGGCTCCGCCTGCCCGTGACGGGAAGTTGCCAAGGCGCACGCCAGGGCGTTCTGCTGCGGATCGACCACCGCCCGCACAAAACCGTCATTGAGCGCATGCCAACGGTTTTCGTGGGTGTACTTGTCGGTCGACAACAGCGCCTGGGGCGGATTGTATTCCTCGGGGATCAGGAACAGGCTCTCGTCGCGAGACTTGAGGCCCAGTTTGACCCGGCTGGAAATCACCGACACCGGAATCGACAGCATCAGCGAACCGACGATCGGCACCAGCCACCACAGGAAGCTTGGGTTCAACCACACCACCAGCAGCGCCCAGAAGAAGCCGAGCAGGGTCTGCGGACCGTGGCGCTTGACTGCCTCGCTCCATGGTGTGGAGTCGTCGTCACGCTGTGGCGAGTTCCAGGTCGCCGCCCAGCCGAGGAACGCGGCCAGTACGAAACGGGTGTGGAAAATCATCCGCACCGGCGCCAGCAACATGGAGAACAGCATCTCCAGCAGCATCGACAGGGTCACCTTGAACTTGCCGCCGAACTCTTTCGCGCCCTTGGCCCAGATCAGGATGATGCTCAGCAATTTAGGCAGGAACAGCAGCACGATGGTGGTGGAGAACAGCGCCACCGCCTTGTCCGGATGCCATTGTGGCCACAACGGATACAACTGGCGCGGCGCCATGAAGTACTGCGGCTCCATCAGTGTGTTGACCGCCAGCAAGGCCGTGGACAGCACCAGGAAGAAGAACCACAACGGCGCCGACAGGTACGACATCACGCCGGTGAGGAACACCGCACGGTGCACCGGGTGCATGCCTTTTACCAAAAACAGGCGGAAGTTCATCAGGTTGCCGTGGCACCAGCGACGGTCACGCTTGAGTTCGTCCAGCAGGTTCGGCGGCAGCTCTTCGTAGCTGCCCGGCAAGTCGTAGGCAATCCACACGCCCCAGCCGGCACGGCGCATCAGCGCCGCTTCAACGAAGTCGTGGGAAAGAATCGCACCGGCAAACGCACCTTTACCCGGCAACGGCGCCAGGGCGCAGTGCTCGATAAACGGCTTCATGCGGATGATCGCGTTGTGACCCCAGTAGTGGGATTCACCCAGCTGCCAGAAGTGCAGACCGGCGGTAAACAGCGGGCCGTACACCCGGGTGGCGAACTGCTGCATGCGCGCATACAGGGTATCCATGCCCGACGCACGTGGCGCGGTCTGGATAATCCCGGCATCCGGCGTGGCTTCCATCAGGCGCACCAGGCTGGTCAGGCATTCGCCGCTCATCACGCTGTCGGCGTCGAGCACCACCATGTACTTGTAGTCACCGCCCCAGCGACGGCAGAAGTCGTCGAGGTTGCCGCTCTTGCGTTTGACGCGACGGCGACGGCGGCGATAGAAGATCTTGCCGAAGCCACCGGCTTCGCGGCACACGTCGAGCCAGGCTTGCTGCTCGGCGATGCAGATGTCGGCCTCGTTGCTGTCGCTGAGGACGAAGAAGTCGAAACGGTCCAGGTCACCGGTGGCAGCCACCGATTCGAACGTCGCGCGCAGGCCGGCAAATACCCGGGGCACGTCTTCGTTGCAGATCGGCATGACCAGGGCGGTGCGGGCGTCTTTCGGAATCGGCTCGTCACCGGCACTTTTACCGGAGATACGGTATTTATCGTGACCGGTCAGCAGTTCCAGGAAGCCCATCAGCGCGGTCCAGAAACCGGCCGAGACCCAGCAGAACAGAATCCCGAACAGCACGAGGATGCTGGTTTGCAGGGCGTAAGGCAGTACCTGGGTCGCGGTTTGCAGCAGGGTCTGGTTGCGGATCTCGTCAAAGTCGACGAAGGACCAGCCCTGGTACGGCATGATGCCTTTCATGTACCAGCCGGCAACGATCGTCTGGCCGAGCATCAGCACCAGCAGGATATAGCGACGGATCGAACCGACGGTGCGCCAGCGGGCGGCCGGCAGTACGCGCTCATCCTTCGGCGGGGCCGGTGGATTCGTGCGGCCGGTCAGGCGGCGCCAGCCACGCACCAGGATATTGGTGCGCCACGGCTCAGGCACGACCTTGGTCCGACGGATCGGCGGCGTGGCCTTGAGGCAAACCCGGCCGCTGGCGTCGAGCACCAGCATTTCGGCGTCTTGCAGCTCTTCGGCAGTGTTGAGGGTCAGCCGGGCGCCTACCGATGCCTGGGCAGCGTCGGCAGGCGCGTCGAACGTGGACGATGACAGGCGCTTGTGCAATTCACTGAAGGACTCGCAGCCCGCCAGTTCGGCGCGCTGCTCATCGGTCATCGGTAGATGCGCCAGGTACTCGGCAAGAGTCTCTGGCTGGACTTGAGAATTACTCATCGGCAGGCAACTGATAGCTCCAGGTTTCGGTCAGGACTTGCTCTGTCTTGGCCTGATCCTGGGTAGGGAGTGGTGTGGCTGGGGCAGCCGCTTCCGGCTGCTTGGCGTCCTTGTCCTTGGCGTCTTTCTTGGCCGCTTTCTCGTGCTGTTTAGCCAGTACTTTGTCGGCTTTCAACACTTGGGTCGAAACCTTCTCCGGTTCCGGCTGCACGATGTCCTGAACCAGAGCAGCGCGCATTTCAGTCGGCTTGCCTGCGTCCTTGATCTTCATGCGCAGGGTCAGGCGCCAGCCTTGGGTGTGCGGGTTGTAGCGCACGCTGTTTTCAACGATTTCGGCGTTGTCGCCCACGCTGACCTGGCTGCGAACCGGTGCGTCAGCTGGGAGTTTCTTCAGGGACGGGCCCTCGAAGTCCACCAGGTAAGCCACGCTGCCGTCTGGCTGACGGATCAGGTTGGATTGCTTGACGTCGCCGGTGGAACGCAGGGTCTGCTTGACCCAGGCGCTTTCTGGCGAATGGAACTCGGCGTCTTGCAATGTCCAGTGCAGGCGGTAGGCAACGTCCAGCGGCTTGCCTGGCTCCGGCAGTGTTTCCGGGCTCCAGAACGCAACGATGTTGTCGTTGGTTTCATCGGCGGTCGGAATCTCTACCAGGTCGACGGAGCCCTTGCCCCAATCGCCTTCAGGCTCGATCCAGGCGCTTGGGCGCTTGTCGTAGTTGTCGTCGAGGTCTTCGTAGTGGCTGAAGTTGCGGCCGCGTTGCAGCAGGCCGAAACCACGCGGGTTTTCCACGGTGAAGTTGCTGACCGACAGGTGTTTGGGGTTGTTCAGTGGGCGCCAGATCCACTCGCCGTTGCCGGCATGGATCGACAGGCCGCTGGAATCGTGCAGCTCGCGACGGTAGTTGAGGACCTTGGACGGCTGGTTGGCGCCGAACAGGAACATGCTGGTCAGCGGGGCGATGCCCAGCTTGGTGACCTTGTCACGCAGGTACATCTGGGATTTGACGTCGACGATGGTGTCGGTACCCGGGCGCAGGATCAGGCGATAAGCGCCGGTGGCCCGCGGCGAATCCAGCAGGGCGTAGATCACCAGCTGTTTCTCACCCGGTTTTGGACGCTCGATCCAGAACTCGGTGAAACGCGGGAATTCTTCGCCGGACGGCAACGCAGTGTCGATCGCCATGCCGCGGGCAGACAGGCCGTAGACCTGGTCCTTGCCCACGACGCGGAAATAGCTGGCGCCGAGCATGGTCATGATTTCGTCTTGCTTGTCGCCCTTGTTGATCGGGTACAGCACACGGAAACCGGCATAACCCAGCTGTTCGGTGGATTTGGGATCAAACTTGACGTCGCCGAAATCGAAGCGGGACGGGTCGTACTTGATTTCCTGAACGCTGTCGGCGGTGACTTCGTTGATTTTCACCGGTGTATCGAAATGCATACCCTGGTGGTAGAAGGACAGCTTGAACGGGGTGTTCTGATCGGCCCACTCGGCTTTTTCGTTGCGGAAACGAATTTTCTGGTAATCAGCGAATTTCATTTCGCGGAATTCGTTCGGCAAATTGCTGCGCGGAGCTTCGTATTTCTGCCCGGCCAGCTCTTTTGCCTTGGCCGACACATCATCCAGACTGAATGCCCACAGTTGACCCGCGCCGAACAGGCAAAACAGGGCAGAGCCCGTCACCAGTACGTTTCGTAACCGTTTGGCAGACAATTTTGGTGCATTACAGGGACTAACAATCACGAGCAACCCTCGCCGAAAACAGATCAAAAAACCAACGGCCAGCTATCTATATGCCAGGTTGGCGAGCATTGTTCCGACTCCCATGGGGCTAAATGATTCCCCAATGGCTATCGGACAAGTCTCTACCTAAGTCAAAAATGGACCAATTAACGCTGATCCCCGTAGCGCGCGATTATCTAGTAGCCCGCGTGACAACGCATCAGGGTCAGCGAAGTATTTGTAGCGAAAACCCGGTTTTTTGGGCATCACAAGTCGTTTTCAGTACATTCACGTCTGTAACAGGAAGGTGACCGGCCCATCATTGACCAAATGCACCTGCATATCAGCGCCAAAACGCCCTGCCGCTACCGTGCCATGCAATTGTTGCGCTTGTAACAGCAGATAGTCGAAAAGCGCCTCGCCCAACGCCGGCGGTGCCGCCGTGGAGAAGCTCGGCCTCAGCCCACTCTTGGTGTCTGCCGCCAGGGTGAACTGCGACACCAGCAGCAAACCGCCGCCAATGTCTTTCAAGGACAGGTTCATCTTGCCCTCGTCGTCGCTGAACACCCGATAGTTAAGCAGCTTATGCAGCAGCTTGTCGGCGCTGGCTTGCGTGTCCGAAGGCTCGACAGCCACCAGCACCAGCAAACCCTGGTCTATCGCCCCGACCACCTGCCCCTCTACCTCGACCCGGGCGCCGCGCACCCGTTGCAAAAGGCCCTTCATGCTTCTTCAGGCGGCAAATCAAGCAGGCGCCGTGCCATTTCACTCGCCGCACGCACCAGCGCATCGGTAATTCCGGGTTCGGAAGCCGCATGGCCGGCCTCGCGGATGATCTGCAGCTCACTGTTGGGCCAGGCCTGATGCAGCTCCCAGGCATTGTCCAGCGGGCAGATCATATCGTAGCGGCCATGCACGATTACGCCAGGCAGGTGGGCGATCTTGTGCATGTCGCGGATCAACTGGTCAGGTTCAAGGAACGAGTTATTGGTGAAGTAATGGCATTCGATACGGGCAATCGACAGGGCGCGCTGGGGTTCGGAGAAACGCTCGATCAATTGCGGGTTCGGGCACAGGCCCAACATGCGCCCTTCCCACGTGGACCAGGCCTTGGCGGCGTGCATCTGGGCGATCTGGTCGTTGCCGGTCAGGCGCTTGTGGTAGGCGCTGAGCAGGTCGTGCCGCTCCTCCGCCGGGATGGGCGCCAGGTAGTCCTGCCAGTAATCGGGGAACAGCCGGCTGGCGCCAGCCTGGTAGAACCACTGAATGTCCTGGGGGCGGGCCAGGAAAATGCCCCGCACGATCAGGCCGTGCACACGCTCCGGGTGGGTTTGCGCGTAGGCCAGGGCCAGGGTCGAGCCCCAGGAACCGCCGAACAGCACCCATTTTTCGATGCCCAGGTGTTCGCGAATCCGCTCAAGGTCGGCCACCAGGTCCCAGGTGGTGTTGTTTTCCAGGCTGGCCCGTGGGGTGGAGCGCCCGCAGCCACGCTGATCAAAAGTAACAATTCGGTACAGATTAGGATCGAAATAGCAGCGGCTATTGGCATCACACCCGGCGCCGGGGCCGCCATGGATGAACACAACGGGCAAGCCTTCCGGGGAACCGCTTTCGTCGACGTACAGGACGTGGGTTTCATCGACGGCCAGATCGTGCCGGGCGTAGGGTTTGATCTGCGGGTACAAAGTCTGCATTGCGCGCTCCGTAAGGGGTCGAGTTCATCCCTGGGGGGACGTCTATTATTTTGCCGTCTGGCATCATAAACCCGAATTGTGCAATGAGCATGTCCTCGTGGACCTAGACCTGTGTCAGCAGAACACCACGCAGGTAGTCCAGCAGATAAACGTACAGCCGGTCGACCTCCAACACCTGGCCCCGGGCCCGCAGGCAGCCGTGAACCAGGCCTTTGCCGGGATACAGCGTGGCCGCCACCCCGGCGCCTTGCAGGCGTTCGGCGTAGAGCATGCCGTCGTCCCGCAACGGGTCGAACTGGGCGACAGCGATCAAAGCCTGCGGCAACCCGCTGAAATCCACGGCCAGCAATGGCATGGCGTAGGGCGACGGCTTGTCCGGCCCACGCAGGTAAAGGGCGAGGTAGCACTCGGTGTCGGCGGTACTGAGCAATGGCGCGTCGACGCAATCGCGGCGGGACGGCAGGTCGGCGGGGCCGCCCAGGCCGGGGTAGATCAGGACTTGCGCCAGGGGCTGCGGCTGATGGTCATCCCGCAGGCCCAGGCACAGGGCCGCCGCCAGGTTACCGCCGGCGCTGTCACCAGCCACCACCAGACGCCGAAGGTTGATCGGCTGGGGCGCTTCGCCCACCTGGATCGCCTGCCAGACCGCACGGCAATCCTCAAAGGCGGCCGGAAACGGGTGTTCGGGTGCCAGGCGGTAATCGATGGCGATGACCAGCACTTGCAGTGAGTCGGCCAGCTCAGCACACATGAAGTCATGGGAATCCAGGCCGCCGACCACCCAGCCGCCACCGTGCATATAAAGGATGCATGGCCAGCCGCTATCAGGGGTTGGCGTCGCCGGTTGATAAATGCGTACGCCCACGCCACCCAGGGAAACGTCTGACACCTGTAACCCTTCGGGCCGCGCCGGGGTGAACGCCTGGCACATGCGGTCATAGCCTCGGCGCAATCCGGCCAGCGATGTGTCGTCGCTGGTGAAGGATTCGGTTTTTTCGACGAAGGCGCACATCTGCGCGGAAATCGGGTAATGGGACATCGAAGGATCGTCCTGAAGATAAGGATTTAACAGCCGCCACGAATCCAATGTGGGAGCGGGCTTGCTCGCGAATGCGGTGTATCAGTCAATACTTGTGTGGCTGACCCACCGCATTCGCGAGCAAGCCCGCTCCCACATTTTGATCTTCATTTGCTCAGGGCTTGAGGCTGGCCTGCACCGCCGCCACGCCGTCTTTTCCATCCAGGGTCGTTACACCCGCCAGCCAGCGCTGCAAATCCTCGGGATTGTCGCGCAGCCACTGTCTGGCCACATCCTGCGGCGTCTTGCGGTCCATGATCGGCACCATCAACTGGCTTTCCTGGGCCGCGGTGTAGGTCAGGTTCTCCAGCAGGCGTGTCACATTGGGGCAACGTTCGGCGTAATCCGGCGCCGTCACCGTGGAGACCGTGGCCATGCCTTCGTTGGCACCGAACACATCTTCACTGCCGGTCAGGTACGCCATTTTCATGTTGATGTTCATCGGGTGCGGGGTCCAGCCGACAAACACCACGAACTCCTTGCGATTCACTGCCCGCTGCACCGCCGCCAGCATGCCTGCCTCGCCGGACGCCACCAGCTTGAAGCCGCCAAGGCCAAAGCGGTTGCTGTCGATCATTTTCTGGATATCGGTATTGGCACCGCTGCCCGGCTCGATGCCATAGATCTTGCCGCCCAGCTTGTCCTTGAAGCGGGCAATGTCGGCAAAGGTTTTCAAGCCGGCGTCGGCAACGTACTGCGGCACCGCCAGCGTCGCCTGGGCGTCGGACAGGCTCGGCTTGTCGAACACCTTGACCTGCTTGGCCGCGAGGAATGGCGCGATGTTGTTGTCCATCGCCGGTTTCCAGTAGCCCAGGAATATATCCAGGCGCTTGTCGCGGATGCCGGCAAAGATGATCTGCTGCACGGCGCTGGTTTGCTTGCTGTCATAGCCCAGGCCATTGAGCAGCACGTCGGCCATGCCGCTGGTGGCGATCACGTCAGTCCAGCTGACCACGCCCATGCGCACGACCTTGCACGAGGCCGGGTCGGCAGCCATCGCATTGGCGCTCAAGAGTGCGGCGCCGGTGAGAATCAACAGACAACGGTTGAACAGTCTTTTCATCGATGCGGTCTCACTCGGCAGTTTTTATTGTGGGAGTGGCGTCTGACGCGCCGTGCCCAACACCTTACCCAGCGAGACCTTGATCAAAGCGAACTGTGGCGACAGGGATTTGCACACAGACGACTTGGGAGGTGTGTTGCTGTTGAGGGCCTCTTCGCGAGCAAGCCCGCTCCCACATTCGACCGTGTTCCTCCTGAAGAAACACGGTCGAATGTGGGAGCGGGCTTGCTCGCGAAAGCTATCTCAGCAGCGACGCCACTCAGGAGTAATGCCGCTTGCCCCACGCCAGGAACCCTTCCAGCAGTTCCTTCAACACCACCCGCGTCGGCTCGGCCAGGTCGGCGCGATAACGGAAGGGCTCAAACTCTTCCATGTAGGTGCACTGCCCCAACTCCAGCTGCACGGCGTGAATGTTCTCGGCCGGGTTGCCGTAGTGACGGGTGATGTGCCCGCCCTTGAAGCGCCCGTTGAGCACATGGCTGTACTGCGGGTGGCCGGCACAGATGGCTTCCAGTTCGCTGGCCAGCTGCGGATCGCAGGCCGCGCCGTTGAAGGTGCCGAGGTTGAAGTCCGGCAGCTTGCCTTCGAACAGGTGCGGGATCACCGAGCGGATCGAGTGCGCATCAAACAGCAGCGCATAACCGAACTCGGCCTTGAGCCGGGCCAGTTCGTTCTGCAAAGTGCGGTGATACGGCGTCCACACCTGCTCCAGGTACGTGGCGCGCTCGGCCTTGGACGGTTCCAGGCCTTCGCGGAACAGCGGCACACCGTCAAACAGTGTCGCCGGGTACAGGCCGGTGGTTGCGCCAACGTACAGCGGCTTGTCGTCTGAAGGCCGGTTCAGGTCGATGACAAAGCGCGAATACTCCGCCGCCAGGGTGCTGGCGCCCAGCGCTTCGGCGAAGTCGTACAGCGTGGGAATGTGCCAGTCGGTGTCCGGCAGGCTTTGCGCCTCGGGGATCAGCCCGGCTTGCACCGCCGGCGTCAGGCGCAGCCCCGCGTGGGGCATGCTGATCAGCAGCGGCACACGGCCTTGTTTGAAGTTCAGAACCTTATCCACAGCGGTACTCCTTAAACGGTGACTTCGACGCCGTGGCGCACGACGCGTTTATCCAGCTCGCCACCCAGCCAGTAGGCCAGGTCGGCGGGACGATCAATCTGCCAGGCGACAAAATCCGCGACCTTGCCCACTTCCAGCGAGCCATGGCTGTTGCCCAGGCCCAGGGCGGTGGCCGCGTGTTGCGTGGCGCCGGCCAGGGCTTCTTCCGGGGTCATGCGGAACAGGGTGCAGGCCATGTTCAGCATCAGGCGCACCGACAACGCCGGCGAGGTGCCCGGGTTGAGGTCGCTGGCGATCGCGATCTTCACGCCGTGCTTGCGCAGGGCATCCATCGGCGGCAACTGGGTTTCCCGCAGGAAGTAGAACGCGCCCGGCAGCAGCACCGCGACGGTGCCGGAAGCGGCCATGGCGATGGCGTCTTCCTCGGTCATGAATTCCAGGTGGTCCGCCGACAGCGCCTGGTACCGCGCCGCCAGGCTGGAGCCGTGCAGGGACGACAACTGTTCGGCGTGCAGTTTTACCGGCAAGCCAAGTTTCCGGGCGGCGATGAACACGCGCTCCACCTGCTCCGGTGAGAACGCCAGGTACTCACAGAAGGCGTCGACCGCGTCCACCAGGCCTTCCGCTGCCAGCGCCGGGAGCATTTCGGTGCAGATGTGATCGATGTAGGCATCGGCCCGGTCCACGTACTCCGGCGGCAACGCATGCGCCGCCAGGCAGGTGCTGCGCACACTGACCGGCAACTCGGCGCCGAGGCGACGGATCACCCGCAAAATCTTGCGCTCGCTGGCCAGGTCCAGGCCGTAGCCGGACTTGATCTCGACGGTGGTTACACCGTCGCGCAGCAAACTGCGCAGGCGCTTGTGGCCGCTGGCAAACAGTTCATCTTCGCTCGCCGCACGCGTGGCGCGCACGGTGCTGGCAATACCGCCACCGGCCGCTGCGATCTCGGCGTAGCTCACGCCTTGCAGCCGCTGCTCGAACTCGCCGCTGCGATTGCCGCCGAACACCGTGTGGGTGTGGCAGTCGATCAGCCCGGGCGTGACCCACGCCCCTTGCAGGTCATGGGTGGCTGCGTAGTTCGCATCCGGCAGATCGGCGCGCGGGCCGATCCACTCGATGAGCGTGCCCGAGGTAACAATGGCGGCGTCCTCGATGATCGAGTAGTTGCCCTGGGCCATGGTTGCAACGTGGCAGTGTTGCCAAAGCGTTTTCATCAACGCCTCCATTAGGTTATCGATGAGACAAAGCCGGGTCGTAGTGGACCTTGGCCGTTTGCCCGGCGGCGGGCTTGACCCACAGCAGATAGGCGACGATCAGCAAGACGATCCACACGGCGCCGACCATAAGAGCGGCCTGGGTGTCCGGGAAATAACCCAGCACGCCGAAGATGAACAGCATGAACACGATGGCGGCCGCTGGCGCGTAGGGCCAGAACGGCACCGGGAATTTCAGCTCGGCAATCTGTTCCCTGGTCATCGAGCGACGCATGGCCACCTGGGTGACCAGGATCATCAGCCACACCCACACCGTGGCGAAGGTCGCAATCGAGGCGATGACCAGGAACACGTTTTCCGGGATCAGGTAATTGAGCACCACACCGCCGAGCAACGCGGCGCCCATCACCACTACGGTCATCCACGGCACGCCCTGGCTCGACAGTTGGGCAAAACCCTTGGGCGCCTGCCCTTGCTGGGCCAGGCCATACATCATGCGACCGGCGCCGAAGATGTCGCTGTTGATGGCCGAGACGGCGGCCGAGATCACCACAATGTTAAGAATGGTCGCCGCCGAGCCTATCCCCAGGTTGCTGAAGATCTGCACGAACGGGCTGCCCTGGCTGCCGATCTGCGGCCACGGGTAGATCGCCATCAGCACAAACAACGTCAGCACGTAGAACAGCAGGATACGCAGCGGCACGGCGTTGATTGCCTTGGGGATCACCCGCTGCGGGTCCTTGGCTTCGCCGGCGGTGATGCCGATGATTTCGATGCCGCCAAACGCAAACATCACCACCGCGAAGGACGCGATCAAGCCACCCACGCCGTTAGGCATGAAGCCACCGTGGGCCCACAGGTTGCTGAGGCCGGTAGCGGGTGCTTCGCCCGCCGAGTGAATGCCGAACAGCATGATGCCGAAGCCGCCGAGGATCATTGCGACAATGGCACCGACCTTGAGCAGCGACAGCCAGAACTCCATTTCGCCAAAGACTTTGACGTTGCACAGGTTCAGGCCGCCGATCAGCAACACGATGCCCAGCACCCAGACCCAGCGCGCGACTTCGGGAAACCAGAAGCCCATGTAGATGCCGAAGGCGGTGACGTCGGCGAGGCAGACGATGATCATTTCAAAGGCGTAGGTCCAGCCGAGGATAAAGCCGGCCATCGGGCCCAGGTAGGTACTGGCGTACTGGCCGAAGGAGCCGGACACCGGGTTATGCACGGCCATTTCGCCGAGGGCGCGCATGACCATGAACACCGCGGCGCCGCCGATCAGGTAGGCCAGGAGCACGGCGGGGCCGGCCATCTGGATGGCGGAGGCGGAGCCGTAGAACAGCCCGGTACCGATCGCGGAACCGAGGGCCATGAAGCGAATATGTCGGGCGGAGAGCCCGCGTTTTAAACCTTTTTCCGAGTGCATTTCTCGTCCCTAATTATTTTTATCCTGAGAAAATTCGAAGCGGTGCGAACAATCTTTTTGTGGCGAGGGAGCTTGCTCCCGCTCGGGTGCGCAGCGCCGGCAAGCTTTTGGGGCCGCTACGCAGCCCAGCGGGAGCAAGCTCCCTCGCCACAAAGAGGGGTTCGATGTCCTTAGAGGCTCGGCAACAATTTCGCCGGCACCAGCTCGTTCAGGCAACGCGTTGCCAGCAGCTCACTGGCGGCATTGATGTCCGGCGCAAAGAAGCGGTCCTTCTCATAAAACGCGACTTTGCTGCGCAGGATCCCGCGCGCCTTTTCCAGCGCCGGCGAGGTTTTCAAACCATTGCGCAGGTCCAGGCCCTGGCAAGCCGCCAACCATTCCACCGCCAGCACACCGCGGGTGTTCTCGGCCATTTCCCACAGGCGCTTGCCCGCCGCCGGGGCCATCGACACGTGGTCTTCCTGGTTGGCTGACGTCGGCAGGCTGTCGACGCTATGGGGATGCGCCAGTGCCTTGTTCTCGCTGGCCAATGCCGCCGCCGTCACCTGGGCGATCATAAAGCCGGAGTTCACACCGCCATTGCCCACCAGGAATGGCGGCAGTTGCGACATGTGCTTGTCCATCATCAACGAGATGCGACGTTCGCTCAGGGAGCCGATTTCCGCGATGGCCAGCGCCATGTTGTCCGCCGCCATGGCCACCGGTTCGGCGTGGAAGTTGCCACCGGAAATCACGTCACCTTCAGCCGCAAACACCAGCGGGTTATCCGACACAGCGTTGGCTTCCACCACCAGCACTTCGGCCGCCTGGCGGAACTGGGTCAGGCAGGCGCCCATGACTTGTGGCTGGCAACGCAGGGAGTACGGGTCCTGGACCTTGTCGCAGTTCTCGTGGGATTGCGACACTTCGCTGCTTTCACCCAGCAGGGCGCGATACGCGGCCGCAGAGTCGATCTGGCCGCGTTGGCCCCGGGCAGCGTGAATGCGTGCGTCGAACGGCGAGCGCGAACCCAGCACGGCTTCCACCGTCAGGGCGCCACAGGCCAGGGCACCGGCGAACAGATCTTCGCCCTCGAACAGCCCACGCAATGCATAAGCGGTGGAAACCTGGGTGCCGTTGAGCAGCGCCAGGCCTTCCTTGGCCGCCAGGGTCAGCGGCGCCAGGCCGGCAACTTTCAGCGCTTCGGTAGCTTCCAGCCATTCGCCTTTGTAGCGGGCCTTGCCTTCGCCCAGCAGCACCAGCGACATGTGGGCCAATGGCGCCAGGTCACCGGAGGCGCCCACCGAACCTTTCAGTGGAATGTGCGGGTAGACCTCGGCATTGATCAGGGCGATCAGCGCGTCGATCACCTGCCGGCGAATCCCGGAGAAGCCCCGGCTCAGGCTGTTGACCTTGAGCACCATGACCAGCCGTACCAGCGCATCGCTGATGGGCTCACCGACGCCGGCGGCGTGGGACAGCACCAGGGAACGCTGGAGGTTTTCCAGGTCTTCGCTGGCAATGCGGGTCGAGGCCAGCAGGCCGAAACCGGTGTTGATGCCGTAGGCGGTGCGGTTCTCGGCGAGAATCTGCTCCACACAGGCGACACTGGCTTCGATCTGGGCCGAGGCGCTGTCATCCAGACTGAGGGTTACCGGCTGCTGGTAGATGGCCCGCAGTTGGGCAAGGCTCAGTTGGCCTGGAATCAGGTTTAGCGCAGTCACATTCATGCTCCTTTTGAGAGTGTTGTTAACTACCAGTCGCTCCGGATGCTTCCGTTATCCGCCGCTGTGCTCTTTTAGAGGATCAGTCGGCTTGGCACGCTGGTTATTGTTGGGAAAAGGTCAGTGCAAATTCGGTAGCGTGCGTTGCAGTAAATCGGCGTCCTTGAGCAACGCGGCGGTGGCTGCGATGTCTGGCGCCAGCCAGCGGTCCTGGTCGTAGGCCGGGACGTGTTCGCGCAGCAAACGCCAGGCGGCATCGGTGCCGGCGCCGAAGCGTTGCTCCTGGAGGAACTCGAACGCCTGGGCCGCCAGCAAGTACTCGATGGCGAGGATCTGGGTGACGTTTTCCAGCACCGAATACAGCTTCAGCGCGGCGTTGGTGCCCATGCTCAGGTGGTCTTCCTGCAGGCCCGAGGTGACGAAGTTGTCGAGCACCGCCGGTTGCGCCAACTGGCGGTTTTGCCCGCACAGCGAGGCGGCGACGTACTGCACGATCATCATCCCGGAGTTGACCCCGGGGTTGCTCACCAGGAACGCCGGCAAACCACTGACGTGCGGGTTGATCAGACGGTCCAGGCGACGCTCGGCGATGGAGCCGATTTCGGCCATGGCGATGGCCAGCATGTCTGCCGCCAGGGCCACGGACTGCCCGTGGGGATTGGCCTGGGACACCACGCGGTAGCTGTCTGGCGTGCCGAGCACCAGCGGGTTATCGGTGGCACCGTTGAGTTCGGTTTCGATCTGCCGGGTGGCGTGTTCCAGTTGGTCGCGGGCCGCGCCGTGCACCTGGGGAATCGAACGGATGCTCAGGGCGTCCTGGGTACGAATGCCTTTGCTGCTGGCGATCACTTCGCTGCCGTCCAGCAACGCGCGCAGGTTGATGCCCACTTGCTGCATGCCCGGGTGCGGCTTGAGCGCGATGATTTCTTCGTCGAAGGCGTCGATCTGGCCGCGCTGGCCTTCGAAGCTCATGGCACCGATCACATCGGCCCATTGCAGCAGGCGGTGCGCATCGGCCAGGGCCAGGCTGCTGAGGCCGGTCATGCACGGCGTGCCGTTGACCAGGCACAGCCCGTCCTTGGCGCCGAGCACTACGGGCTGCAAACCTTCTTCAGCCAGCGCCTGTTGTGCGGGAACGATACGGCCCCGATAGCTGACGTCGCCGACGCCGAGCAAGGCGACGCCAATGTGCGCCATGTGGGTCAGGTAACCCACGGACCCCTGGGACGGCACTTGCGGCGTGATGCCATGGTTGAGCAGCCCCAGCAGCGAATGCACCACCTGCGGATGCAAGCCGGATTTGCCGTAGCTGTAGTTAATGATCGCCGCGCAAATGATCGCGCGGGTTTGCTCCACACTCAGTGGCGCACCGACGCCGCAGGCATGGCTGAGCAAGGTATTGCGCGACAGCCGGCTCAGTTGTTCGTCCTTGAGCGACACGTTGCACAAGGCGCCCAGGCCGGTGTTGATGCCGTAGGCGCGCTCGCCGCTGGTGACGATGCGCTGGACGATGGCCTGTGCATTGTCGATGCGAGCCCAGGCCTGGCCCGAGAGTTCGAGGATCGCACCGTGGCGAGCCACGGCGACCACGTCCTGCCAACGCATCGGGGCGTCGGCGATGATGATTTTTTCAGCCTGGGACATCGTTGACCTCTTCATGAAATTCGCAATTGTTGTGCAGCTTCACTGGCCTCATCGCAAGCGAGCCAGCTTCCACAGGGGAAACGCATTCCAAATGTGGGAGCTGGCTTGCCTGCGATAGCCTCAGCCAACCCACCACAAATATCGGATCAAACCACCGCCACCCGCCGCTGGACAAACCGGTTCACGTACTCATCCGCCGGTGAATGCAAAATCTCGCGGGGCGTACCGACCTGGATCAGCTTGCCGTCCTTGAGGATCGCAATGCGGTTGCCGATGCGCACCGCCTCATCGAGGTCGTGGGTAATGAACACGATCGTCTTGTGCAGGGTCTTTTGCAGCTCCAATAACTGGTCTTGCATCTCGGCACGGATAAGCGGGTCGAGCGCACTGAACGCCTCGTCCATCAGGATGATGTCGGTGTCGGCCGCCAGCGCCCGGGCCAGGCCTACACGCTGACGCATGCCGCCGGAAAGTTGATGCGGGTATTTGTTTTCATAGCCCTTGAGGCCCACGGTTTCGATCCAGTGCAGCGCACGCTCGGCGCACACTTGCCTGGTTTCGCCACGCACTTTCAGGCCGTAGGCAACGTTGTCCAGCACACTCTTGTGAGGCAGCAGGCCAAAGCTCTGGAACACCATGCTGATCTTGTGCCGGCGGAATTGGCGCAAGGCTTCCATGTCCAGTTGCAGGATGTCTTCACCGTCCACCAGGATCGCACCGCTGGTAGGGTCGATCAGCCGGTTGAAGTGACGCACCAGGGTCGACTTGCCGGAACCCGACAGCCCCATGATCACGAAGATTTCACCGGTGTCGACGCTCAGGGACAGGTCGTTCACACCCACCACGCAACCAGTCTCGGCCAGCACCTCGTCCTTGGTCTTGCCCTGGCCAATCAACGCCAGTGCATCCTTGGAGCGGTTGCCGAAAATCTTGAATACGTTTTTGACTTCAATTTTGCTGACAGTAGTCATTTGCTCGCCTCATGCCGTGGACGACCATAGGCTTGCGTAATGCGGTCGATGACCACGGCAAGAATCACGATCGCCAGACCGGCTTCAAGGCCGCGTCCAACGTTGAGGGTCTGGATGCCCACCAGTACATCTTCACCCAGGCCACGGGCGCCGATCATCGAAGCGATCACCACCATCGACAGGGCCATCATGGTGGTCTGGTTGATCCCGGCCATGATGCTCGGCAGGGCCAGCGGCAGTTGCACGCCGAACAGTTGCTGCCAGCGGTTGGCACCGAAGGCGTTGATCGCTTCCATGACTTCACCGTCCACCTGGCGAATGCCCAGGTCGGTGAGACGAATCAGCGGCGGTGCGGCGTAGATCACCGTGGCGAAAATCGCCGGGACCTTGCCCAGGCCGAACAGCATCAACACCGGGATCAGGTACACGAAGCTGGGCATGGTCTGCATGATGTCCAGCAGCGGCATCAGCACCGAACGCAGGCGGTTGCTGCGGGCCGACAGAATCCCCAGGGGAATGCCGATCAGCACCGAGATCACCGTGGCCACCATCATCAGCGCCAGGGTTTGCATCAGCTTGTCCCACAGCCCGACCGCGCCCACCAGAAACAGCAGGCCGACGATCACGACGGTGGTGAACCACTTGCGAGTGGCATGCCAGGCAATACCGCCGACAATCAGCAACATCAACCACCAGGGCGCTGCGCGCAGCAAACCTTCCAGGTTAACGATGGCCCACAGCAACGTATCGGAGATGTGCCGGAACACATCGCCGTAGTTGGTCACCAGCGCATCGACCCAACTGTTGACCCAGTCGGCGATGGAAAACGTAAAACTCTCAGGAAACATAGTGTGCTCTCGATCCAGTGGATTGTGGCCGGACGCCCGGTTGCCTGTGGCGGCAACCGGAAACGCTCAACCTACAAGGCCGCGTCGATTTTCTTGGCTGCGTTGTCGCTCACCATGCGTGCCAGAGTTCAGGATGTCCCTTGAGGAAAGTTTTCGCCAGTTTTGCTGTTTCAATTCGCTGTTTGTCATGCGTACCGGGTTCTGGTTAAGCAGGTTGAGCAGCGGCGCCCTGCACATCGGGCAGCACGAGGCGCTCAGGAATCGGGCTGTGCCATTTTTTCGCAGCCCAGTAGTACAACGCCGCCGGCACCACCAGCCCGATGATCCACGAGATATCGGTGTCGCCCAGGCTCGCGACCAGTGGGCCGGTGTAGAAATGCGTCGAGATGAACGGCATCTGAATCAGCACGCCGAACACGTAGATGCTGATGCCCATCAGGTTCCAGCGACCGTAGCGACCGTTGGGGTTGGACAGGGCCGGGATGTCATAGCGCTCTTTGGTGATGCAGTAGAAGTCCACCAGGTTGATCGCACTCCAGGGCGTGAAAAACGCCAGCAGGAACAGGATGAACGCGGAGAAATCCTTGAGGAACGAGTCCTTGCCCAGCAACGCCAGCGCGGCGGCAATCGACACCATCACGAAGATGTACAACAGCCGCGTGCCACTGCCGATATGCCGGCTGCCACGGAAACCACTGATGATTGTCGCGATCGACATGAAGCTGCCGTAGGCGTTGAGGGTGGTGACGGTGACCTTGCCGAAGGCGATGCTGAAATACAGCAGCGCCGCGACGATCCCGGTGCCGCCCAGGCCGACGATAAACGACACTTCGTGGTGAGCGAATTGCGAGCCTGCCAGGGCTGCCGCAAACACACCGAACACCATCGAAGCCTGCGCGCCGATCACCGAACCGAGGCCCACGGCCCAGAAGGTTTTCGAGGCCTGCGTGCTGCGCGGCAAGTAGCGCGAGTAGTCCGCCACATACGGGCCGAACGCAATCTGCCAGGACGCCGAGAGGGAAATCGCCAGCAGGAAACTGCTGAGGGAAAAATGCTTGTTGCCCAGCAACGCACCGATGTCGTTACCGGCCAGCAGCCTGTAGAACAAGTACACGAAGGCAACCACCCCCAGCACGCTGGCGATGCGACCGATGCCGTGGATCACCCGGTAGCCGAAGATCGTGAATACCATGATCAGCCCCGCGAACAATACGATGCCGACCCAGTCTTCAACGTGAAGCAACTGCGCCACCGCCTGCCCCGCCAGCAATGAGCCGCTGGCGGAAAAACCGATGTACATCAGGCACACCAGCACCAGGGGAATCACCGCGCCATACACGCCGAACTGCACGCGGCTGGAGATCATCTGCGGCAAGCCCAGTTGCGGGCCTTGCGCCGCATGCAACGCCATGACGCCACCGCCCAGCAGTTGACCGATCAACAGACCGATCAACGACCAGAACACATCACCGCCCAGCACCACGGCCAGGGCCCCGGTGACGATCGCAGTGATTTGCAGGTTGGCACCCAACCACAGGGTGAACTGACTCAATAGACGGCCGTGTCTTTCCGCTTCCGGGATGTAGTCGATCGAACGCCTTTCGATCAACGGGGTGGTGCTTGCACGAGCGTCTTTTACTGCCATTTATGTTCAACCTCTGATGGATTGTTTTTGGGTGAAACGCAGATCACATGTGGGAGCGGGCTTGCTCGCGAAAGCGATGGGTCAGCTAACGACTTCAGTGACTGATACACCGCATTCGCGAGCAAGCCCGCTCCCACATTAGTTATTTGATCATCGGGAGATTGAGGCCCTGCTCTTTGGCGCAGTCGATGGCGATCTGGTAGCCCGCATCCGCATGACGCATCACGCCGGTCGCCGGGTCGTTGTGCAGCACGCGCGCGATACGCTCGGCGGCTTCGTCGGTACCGTCGCAGACAATCACCATGCCCGAGTGCTGGGAGAAGCCCATGCCGACGCCGCCGCCGTGGTGCAACGAAACCCAGGTCGCGCCGCTGGCGGTGTTGAGCAAGGCGTTGAGCAGTGGCCAGTCGGACACGGCGTCGGAGCCGTCCTGCATCGATTCGGTTTCACGGTTGGGGCTGGCCACCGAGCCGGAGTCCAGGTGGTCGCGGCCGATCACGATGGGTGCCGACAGCTCGCCGCTGCGCACCATTTCGTTGAATGCCAGGCCGAGCTTGGCGCGCTGGCCCAGGCCAACCCAGCAGATACGCGCCGGCAGGCCCTGGAAGCTGATGCGCTCGCGGGCCATGTCCAGCCAGTTGTGCAGGTGCGCGTCGTCCGGGATCAGCTCTTTGACTTTGGCGTCGGTCTTGTAGATGTCTTGCGGGTCGCCCGACAGCGCAGCCCAACGGAACGGGCCGATGCCACGGCAGAACAGCGGACGGATGTAGGCCGGGACGAAACCCGGGAAGTCGAAGGCGTTTTCCACGCCCACTTCTTGCGCCATCTGACGGATGTTGTTGCCGTAGTCGAACGTCGGGATGCCTTGTTTCTGGAACTCGAGCATGGCCTTGACGTGCACGGCCATCGACTGCTTGGCGGCCTTGATCACTTCGGCCGGTTCGGTCTTGGCGCGGGCGCGGTATTCGTCCCAGGTCCAGCCGGCGGGCAGGTAGCCGTTGAGCGGGTCGTGGGCGCTGGTCTGGTCGGTGACCATGTCCGGGCGCACGCCACGCTTGACCAGTTCCGGAAGGATTTCAGCGGCGTTGCCCAGCAACGCGATGGAGATCGCCTGGCCGGCCTTGGTGTATTTGTCGATGCGCGCCAGGGCGTCGTCGAGGTCGGTGGCTTGTTCGTCGACGTAGCGGCTGCTCAGGCGGAAGTCGATGCTGACCTGCTGGCATTCGATGTTCAGCGAGCAGGCACCGGCCAGGGTCGCGGCCAGTGGCTGGGCGCCGCCCATGCCGCCGAGGCCGGCGGTCAGGACCCAACGGCCCTTGAGGTCATCGTTGTAGTGCTGGCGACCGGCTTCGACGAAGGTTTCGTAGGTGCCCTGCACGATGCCCTGGCTGCCGATGTAGATCCAGCTGCCGGCGGTCATCTGGCCGTACATGGCCAGGCCCTTGGCATCCAGTTCGTTGAAATGCTCCCAGCTCGCCCAGTGCGGTACCAGGTTGGAGTTGGCGATCAGCACGCGCGGGGCGTTGCTGTGGGTCTTGAACACGCCGACGGGTTTGCCGGATTGCACCAGCAGGGTTTCGTCGTCGTTGAGGTTGGTCAGGCTTTCGACGATCTTGTCGTAGCATTCCCAGTTACGTGCCGCACGGCCGATACCGCCGTACACCACCAGTTCTTTCGGATTTTCGGCAACCTGCGGGTCGAGATTGTTCATCAACATGCGCAGCGGCGCTTCAGTCAGCCAGCTTTTGGCGGTCAGCGTGTTGCCGCGTGCGGCACGGATTTCAACGTCACGGTATTGGGTAGGCTTGGTCACAAAAAAATCCTCAACGATCAATGCGCGAACATTGATGGGTGCGAAGAGGATGTTCATGGACTCTTACGCACACATCTTTACTTGTACATACAAGCATATGCAATCAAGCGGCCAACTTTGCGCGCAAGGTTTGAAGATTTTTCCGGGACGAGGGTGGAAGCCTTGGAAAACAAGGCTTCGCAGCATGATGAATTTTCTTACGGGGGATTTTTACAGTGCGGGAGACTTGTCATCGAGGCAGGGCTTTGCGCCATGCTGGGGCGTTCGGTAACAAGTTGGTGCGGGAAGAGGGAAACAAAATGTGGGGGAAGAAACCCCCACCTGTTCAGGCGGCGGCAGTCAATTCGATAACGCAGCAACGGCCAGTCACGCTGACGTCCAGCAGGCCGGTGTTACCGTCCAGTTGCAGGCAGTCGTGACGGTTCAGCCGCTCACCGAGCACCTTCACTTCATCGGCCACGCTGAACACCAGCACGGTGTGCGCGGCACTGAAGAAACGCTGCGTGCCGTCCATCCATTGCAACCGCGCTTGATAGCGCTGCGGCGAATAGATGAGGTTGAAATCGCGGATCGGCCCGCCGATCAAGCGGCAGGACACCTGGCTGTCACCCTTGAACGGGAATGGCTGCAGCGGTAACAACCCGAGTTGTTCCTCGCCATCCACCGTCAGCACCATGCCCGAGCCTTGCAGCACGGTGATAATGCGCTGGTACCCGGCAAAGGTGGAGAACCCGCCCGACTCGGCGATATCGGCAATCGACAGGCGCCAGCCGAAACCGTCCAGGCCCTCCCCCGCGTCACGGGTGATTTCTTCAGTGCTGCCGCCACCGTTTTTCCACGGCATGCGAATGTAATCGGTAGCGCGCCAGACTTTCATCGAACTCATTTACTGAAACGTCCTTCCAGGCTATGACGGGAACCGGGGTGGATCAAACGTGCGGCCGTGACCGGTTGGCGGCCAGACCAGGTGCGGCGGCGAATCAGCAGGCACGGCTCGCTGGTTTCGATTTGCAGCAGCTTGCATTCGTCGGCGTCGGCCAGGATCGCCTCGACCACGTGCTCGCCTTCGGTCAGCGGCGCCACCTGGTTGAGGTAGGCATAGGGCGTTTGCTGGGTGAAATCCTGCTGCAGGTATTCCGGTGCTACCAGGGCGTTGACGAAACGGTCTTCGATTTGCACCGGAATGTCGTTTTCGTAGTGCACGATCAACGAGTGGAACACCCGCCCGCCTTCGCGCATTTCCAGCGCGACGGCGCGCTCGGAACCGGCGGCTTCTTCCCCGAGGGTAATGACCTTGCACGTATGGCGATGACCGCGGGAGGCGATCTCATCGGCAATGTTGTGCACTTCAAACAGCGCCGACTGGCTCTTGGGCTCGGCGACAAAGGTGCCCACACCTTGCATGCGTACCAGCAGGCCTTCGGCAGTCAACTCGCGCAGGGCGCGGTTGATGGTCATGCGGCTGAAGCCCAACTGGTTGACCAGTTCGCTCTCCGAAGGCACGCGATAATGCGGCGGCCAGTTGCCGTTGAGAATCTGCTGGCTGATCATCTGTTTGACGCGGGCATACAAGGGCGCCGGACTTTCGTCCATGTGGGCAGCCAGTGGAGACTTGGCGGGCGGAGTCGACACAGGAAATCCTTGTAGGTGAAAAAGAAGCATAGCTTGCCGGAGTTTACCGAGCAGGCAAACGTCTGTATATGTATATACAAATAAACACACGACTGGGGTGCCTGAATCATGTCCGCTTTCTTTGCCGAACGCGCGCTGCTGCCTAATGGATGGGCCAACGATGTACGTCTTGAAGTCAGCGCCGATGGCCTGCTGACCAAGGTTGAGCCCAACGCCAGTGCAGACGGTGCCGAACGGCTCAGGGGCCCCGTGCTGGCGGGCATGCCGAACCTGCATTCCCACGCATTCCAGCGCGCGATGGCCGGGCTGGCGGAAGTGGCCGGCAACCCGAATGACAGTTTCTGGACCTGGCGCGACCTGATGTATCGGATGGTCGGCAAAATCCGCCCCGACCAGTTGCAGGTCATCGCGCGCCAGTTGTATATCGAAATGCTCAAGGCCGGCTACACCTCGGTGGCCGAATTTCACTACGTGCACCACGACGTCAGCGGCCAGCCCTATGCCGACCCTGCGGAGCTGTCGCGGCAAATCAGCCAGGCGGCCGCCAGCAGCGGTATCGGCCTGACGTTGTTGCCGGTGCTCTACAGCCACTCCGGTTTCGGCGGCCAGGCACCCAATGAAGGCCAGCGCCGCTTTATCAACAGCACCGAAAATTACCTGAGCCAGCAATCACGCCTGCAACCGATTCTGGCCGCGCAACCGGCACAACGGCTGGGCCTGTGTTTCCACTCGCTGCGCGCCGTCACACCGCAACAGATCAGCGAAGTGCTGGCCGCCAGCGACAAGGCGTGCCCGGTGCATATCCACATCGCCGAGCAGCAGAAGGAAGTCGACGACTGCCTAGCCTGGAGCGGCCAGCGCCCGCTGCAATGGTTGTATGACCATGTTGAAGTGGATCAGCGCTGGTGCCTGGTGCACGCCACCCACGCCAATCCGGAAGAAGTGACGGTGATGGCCAGGAGCCGGGCGATTGCCGGGTTGTGCCTGACCACTGAAGCCAACCTGGGCGACGGGATTTTCCCGGCGGTGGACTTCCTGGCCCAGGGCGGGCGCATGGGGATTGGTTCCGACAGCCATGTATCACTGAGCGTGGTGGAAGAATTGCGCTGGCTGGAATATGGGCAGCGGCTGCGGGACCAGCGGCGCAACCGGCTGTATCGCAGCGATCAGCCGATGGTTGGGCGTACGCTGTTCGATGCCGCGCTGGACGGCGGTGCCGAAGCGTTGGGGCAGCCGATTGGGCGCCTGGAAGTTGGCAAGCGTGCGGACTGGCTGGTGCTGGACGGCAACGATCCGTACCTGGCGACAGCGAACGAAGACGGGATCCTCAATCGCTGGTTGTTTGCCGGTGGTGATCGCCAGGTGCGCGACGTGCTGGTCAACGGGAAGTGGGTGGTGCGCGACGGGCATCACGCCGCCGAAGAAGACAGCAGCCGGGCGTTTACCCAGGTCTTGCGGGATTTGCTGGGCTGACAGACGACACATAACAAATGTGGGAGCGGGCTTGCTCGCGAAAGCAGTGGATCAGTCAATACATGTGGTGACTGTCACACCGCCTTCGCGAGCAAGCCCGCTCCCACATTGGATTGGCGCTGTTTCGTATTACTGCGAGGTCTTCGCCATCTGCTTGTCCGACGTACGCCAGATCAAACGCGTGGTGTCATACCCCTGCTGCCGCGCCCTGCTCAGGAGGTCTTCGCGGGTGTCGGCGCTGACCGTCGGCGTGCGCGACAGCAACCACATGTAGCGCCGGCTCGGGCTGCCGACAATGGCGGTCTTGTAGTCATCGCTGACGTACAGCACCCAGTAATCGCCCTTGGCCACGCCCGGCAACAGCGAGGTGAACCAGTTATTGAATTCGACCCACAGTTTGTCGGTCTTGCCGGCGACCTGCGGCGTTGCGGTGCCCTTGGCTTCCTGCCACTTCCACTCTGGGGTCAGGCAGCGGTTGAACACCGACATGTTGCCATCGGGCAACAGCGTGTAGCGGGCTTCGGACTGCGCACAATTGCGCTGGAAGTACATCGGCAAACGGGCCAACTCATACCAGGTGCCCTGGTAACGCTTGAGGTTGACGCTGCCAACAGTCTTGGGTTGCAGATCATCGCCAGAATGGCTGGCGCAGCCCGCCAAAAACAGGCTGGCGCAGAGGTATAGAACGAAACGCATCATGTTGTTTTTCTCCCGCAGGCTTTCGCCCCGGTTTACTTCAGGCCTTGCCCGGAAAAAATCAGTACTTTGTCACCGGCATATTGCACGCTGATAAAGCTGTTTTTATCGCCCCAGGTGCAACTGGACATACCCAGCGCGCCAGAACAATCAGTCGGCTTGCCCAACAACGACTCCACCTCGGCCTTTGGCATGCCGGCCGACAGTTTTGCGTAATTTTCTTGAGTGACCTTGCTGCAAGCGGCCAGAAGCACGCAAAACGACAACAGGGCGAGACGGCGTAACGACATGGAAAAACTCCTGGAGAGACGAAGCAGCTTGGGGGTCTGCCAGAAGCTTAGAAGGGAAAAGAGGTGTCTGGTTCCCGACGAGCGAAAACAAAAAAGCCCCGAAAACGCTGAAACGTTTCGGGGCTTTTGCTTACCGCAAGGACTTACGCCTTGTGGTAGCCGGTCACACGCTCAACTTCTTCCTTCGAACCCAGGAACACCGCCACGCGCTGGTGCAGGCCTTCAGGCTGGATGTCGAGGATGCGCTGGTGGCCGTCGGTGGACGCACCGCCCGCCTGCTCAACCAGGAACGACATCGGGTTGGCTTCGTACATCAGGCGCAGCTTGCCTGGCTTGGACGGCTCGCGGCTGTCGCGTGGGTACATGAACAGGCCACCACGGGTCAGGATGCGGTGCACGTCGGCAACCATCGCAGCCACCCAGCGCATGTTGAAGTTCTTCTTCAACGGGCCTTCCTCGCCGGCCATCAACTCACCCACATAGCGGGTAACCGGCTCTTCCCAGTGACGCTGGTTGGACATGTTGATTGCAAATTCCTGGGTGGACGCAGGAATGGTGATGTCTTCGTGGGTGAGCACGAAGCTGCCCATTTCGCGGTCCAGGGTGAAGCCCTTGACGCCGTCGCCCAGGGTCAGCACCAGCATGGTCTGTGGGCCGTAGATCGCGTAACCGGCAGCTACCTGCTCGGTGCCCGGCTGCAGGAAGGCCTTTTCGTTCAGGGCTTCGTTCTGGCTCAGGTATTCGTTCGGGCAACGCAGTACCGAGAAGATGGTGCCGACTGGCGCGTTGATGTCGATGTTCGACGAACCGTCCAGTGGGTCGAATACCAGCAGGTACGCGCCTTTCGGGTATTTGCCCGGGATCTGGTAGGCATTGTCCATTTCTTCGGACGCCATGCCGGCCAGGTGACCGCCCCACTCGTTGGCTTCGAGCAGGATTTCGTTGGAGATCACGTCAAGCTTCTTCTGCACTTCGCCTTGTACGTTTTCAGTGCCCATGCTGCCCAGGACACCACCCAGCGCGCCTTTGGACACGGCGTGGCTGATTTCCTTGCAAGCACGCGCCACCACTTCGATAAGGAAGCGCAGATCGGCAGGCGTGTTGTTGCTGCGGGTCTGCTCGATCAAATAGCGACTCAGGGTAACGCGGGACATGGAAGGCTCCGGAAAGTGGGGGCTAAAAACCCGCGCAGTTTAACGCGAGTCGGGGCGTATTTCCTCCTATCAGAGGATTTAAACCCAATAGAGTTCATGGACTTTATTTAACGTGCCACCGGCGGCTTGCGCAGCAAACTGTAGGCCATGGCGCCCAGCGCCGCCACACCGAGCAGCAGCACGGCCCAAAGACCGAGCTTTTTCCAGTTCGGCCCGGCATCAACCGGGGCCGCGACCGCAGGCGATGTCACCACCGCCTCGCCCGCCACCTTGGCCTGCCCAAGCCCCGCGAGACGTTCGGCGCTGTAGTCCGGAATCAGGGTCGACAGCGGCAAGTTCGCGCCTTTCACCGACGGATTGCCGAGCACAAGGGTGAACGGTGGCTCGCCCCGCGCCAGGAACACCAACTGCGTGGCCCGCACCGCAAAGCTCAAGGTCGGCGCCTCCACGCCCAGGCCTCCCCCACGCTCGTCCACGTCGAGCTTGAGCTGCGCAACAGCCTGGCCCGGCAACTGCAGTTCGTTCTGTAAAACGTCCTGGCCATTTTGTGTCAACCGGTAGAGCAAACCGCTGCTCATGGGTTGCCAGGCCTGATTAGTTTCCCGGCGGCCCGACAAGGTGACCGGCGCCAGGCTGTTGGGTTGGCTCAAGTCGATTCGCAAGCGTTCGACGTTCAGTGCGTTGGGCAACTGCCAGCTGTATTCCCCGGCCTTGAGCCGGCTGCCCGACAACGGCTGCGACCACACCAGCGGCAACGGCAGGCTGTGGGCGCTGACACTCTCCAACTGCGCCGACGTCAGCGCCGGTGCCGCCTGGCCTTTCCACAGCAGACGCAGATACCGCGCCGACTGCCCCGGCAAACTCACTTCATGCTGCTCGACGCGCTCATCGGCAAACGACAACCGCGCCACCTGCCCTTCGCCCCAGGCGCGCCAGTGCTGCAAGTCGTCGCTGGCTTCGATGCTGAAACGCTGGAAGCCGTCGCGCTCGCTCGTCCAGTCGAGGATCAGTTGCTGCAACGGGGCCTTGATCGCACTCGCATCGAGCAGCCAGCCGCGCAGCACTTCTTCGCCGGCCTCCAGTTGGCTCGGCGGCTGCACTTGCACCAGCGTGCCGGTGGACGTGGATTGCACACGCACGCTGGGCACGGCTTCGGAGGAGTCAGCCGCAGCGTACAACGGGAACCACTTCACGTTGGACAGGCTGCGGCTTTCGGTGCTTTGCGCCGACTGCCGCGCCAGTGCGTAAGCCTGGGGCTCGCCAGCGGCGTTGAACACCCGCACATCACCCAGGTCGGCCTGGCGGGCGCTCAATTGCACCGCCAGCGGCAGTTCCAGGCGGTACCACGGGCCTTCGCCACTGACCGTCAGCGGCACACGCGTGGTGAAATCGGCGGGCGTCTCCTGGGCCCAGGCCGATAACGTCGTGCACAACCCCAACAGCGCCACACTCAGCTTGCCCATCAAGAGGCCACTCCTTCAGTTTCAACCACCGGCTCGGAGCGCTTGGGGGGCAGCGGGGCGAAATAGCCCACCACCAGCAACAGCCCGCCCACACCGATAAACGATACGATCCGCGCCAGCCCGCCACGGTTGCTCAATTCGACGAAGAACAATTTGGCCACCACCACGGCAATCAATGCCGCACCGATCAGCCACACCTCACGCCGATGACGCAGATGGCCGCCGATCATCAGGCTCAGGGCAATCAGGGTCCACACTATCGACAGCCCGGCCTGCACCAGCATCGACTCCAGCAACGCATCCAGATGGAACGGCACGCCACCCCAGTGATGAGCCGTGCGCATCACCAGCGCAGTGAAGAAGGCGAACAACGAGACACCGGAGACCGCCTGGGCGACCAGTTCGGCGCGCGGCCCGCGTTGCGGTGCGGCACTGCGGGACCACAGGTACACACCCAGCAGCGCGAATAGCAATCCAATATCCAGCGGGTTGAGCAGCGGCACATACGGCAGCGGCTCGGCGGTGCCGTCGCTGAAGATATTCGCCAGCCAGAACCAGCCGAGCATCAACACCGCCAGCGGCAACGCGGCATACAACCGGTACTCGCGCGGGTACGCCGACACCGGCCACGGCCAACTGCGTGGCGCGGCGGCCAGCACCAGGTATAGGCTCGGCAGGATCGCCCAGCCCAGCCAGCGCCAGGCGTTGTATTCCTCGGACAGCAGCAACAGGCCGTAGCGCAGCTCCAGCGCCAGCACGCCGATCAGCAGCCAGCAACCAAGCACATGCGCGGCGCTCAGGGCTTTCTCCGGAATGACCGAAGCCAGGCGTCGCAGCGACACGAAGTGCACCGCAAACACCGCTGCCCATGCCAGCCAGGCGAAGTTCGCCGCCGGGTGATAACGCGAGCCCCACGCGCCCAGCAACACCACGCCCGCCGCCGGCATCAACAGCGTGCACAGCAAGCCCAGCGACGCCCATTGCAGCCTCAGGGCCAATACCGCCCAGATCGCCACACTCACCGCCGCTACCGCCAACAGCCAGGTGCCTTGCAGCATCGATGGTGCAAACCGCAGCACTTCGCTGACCAACGCCAGCGTCCACCAACCCGCACCCCACGCCAGCAGCACGTCGGACAGCCGCTGCAAACTCAACGCCTCGAACACCGGCGCGTGAGGTCGACGCTGCAAGCGCCAGGCACCGACCAGCGCCGCCAGCCCGAGCACCATTGGCGTCCAGAAACCGCTATGGCCCAAAGGACGCAAACCCTCGCTGGTCAGCGGCCCGAGCAGGTCCGGCACCGCGATCAGGAACGAAGCGCCGCCGATCACTTGCAGCAACAACCCGAAGACAAAACTGACGCGCTGTTGCAGGTACAGGCTCAGCCAGATGATCAACAAACCACTGGCCGCCCACACGCCGCTGGCGGTCTCCCACGGCAGCACAAACAGCACCGCCAGGTTGATCAGCACCAACCCGGCGAGCAACACCACCGACAGGCCACGCAACAACCGCACATCGCTGCGCACCAGGGTGTCCCGCGCGGCCAGCAGCATGCCGCCGATCAATGCCAGGCCAATCAGCGATGCGGTGAGCAAGCCGCTCCAGCCCGCACTGAACACCGCGCCTGAATCAGCACCCGCTTGCAGGCGCAGCAGGAACAGCGCGCCACCCAGCAGTTGCACGGCAAACGCGGTGAAGAGGAACGTACGCGAGCCGATGCGCAGGCCCACCAGCAAGGTCGCAAGACCGGCAAGCGCCCAACTGATGGCCGTGCCTTGGGTCCACAGCAGCAACGGTGCGAGCAGGTACAAGAAGCCCAGGCCGACGCAGGCCAATACCGGCAAACCTCGACGCTCCCACTGCGCCGCGTGCTCCACCGGCGCCTTGCGCAATTGGTCGAAACTGAACAGCAAGGCCGCCCCCAGCAACAACGCACCCAAGGGTGCACCGTCCAGCAGGCTGGTCTCGCCAATCCGCAATTCGCTGAGGAACGCCAGCGCCGAACCGACTTGCAACAGCAAGCCAAACGCCCGTGCCAAAGGCCGCTGCTGACGCAGGCCGAGCCAGAAAATCCCGGCGCCTTCCACGGCCCAGGCCGCCGCGGTCCAGCGTGCGTCGAGGCCCAACGGAATCGCCAGGCTGGCGAAGATCACACCCAGCGCCAGGCAGGTTTCCGCCAGCAGCAAGGCGCGCCCGCCACTCAGCAAACGAGCCAGGCCCATATAGATAATGCCCAGGGCCAGCGCGCTGAACGCAGCGGCAAATTCCAGGTGCTGCACCAGCGCAAACTGCAAACCGAAGCCCACCAGCGGCGGACCGAACAGCATGCTGCCGTCGACATAATCGCCCTTGGCCGCCGACCAGCGCAGCAACGCGCCACGGCTGTCATCGTCCGGCGCGTCGCGCATCTCCAGCAACTTGCGCCGGGCGAACAACAGGCCGATGCCCAGGTACATCAGGAAAAATAGAATCAGGAACGGCTCGGTGCTCCACAGCAGCTCCGGTGTATAGGAGCGCATGCCCCAGGCGAAGCCGATGCCGAAGGTGCCGACAAAACCGATCAAATTGAGCAGGCGCCAGGCCTTGAACCAGGCGATGGCGAGAATGCCTGCGTTGAGCAGGGCGAAATAGCTGAACAGCGCCACATGGTTGCCGGCGCCGGTGGACGTGAGGATCGGTGCCGCAAAACCGCCGAGGGCGGCGGCGCAGGCCAGGCCGAGGGCGTCCTGGGTAATCGCCAGGATCGCCGAGAAAACGGTGACCGCCACCAGCAAGCCGAGTGCCGCGCCGGGGTCGAGCAGCGGGTGCAGGCGCATCGCGGCGAACACCGTGAGGTACAACACCGCAATGCCGGTGCCCTGCAGCATCAACCCGTAATTACTGTTGCGCAGCCGCAGCCACCAACCCAGGCCCAGCAGTGTCAATGCGCAACCGGCGACACCTGCGTAACGCAACTCGATTGGCACCACCATGCCTTCAGTGGCATAGCGCAGCAGGAAAGCCAGGCCGAGGAACAACAACACCACGCCGACCCGCAGCACGGTGTTGCCACCGAACAGCCAGTTGCGGGCACCGCTGATTGCGCGCTCGATAAAGTTGGGGCCGCGAGGCACCGCAGGCGCGGCAGGTTGTTCAGGGATTTTCGCGCTCGGTTCGGCCCGCCACACATCAGCCGGCAATGGCTGGCTGGGTTCGGCCACCACACTTGAGTAGGCAGGTTCCAGTTCGGCGGGTAATTCCCAGACGAGTTCAGGCGGCGCCGCTACCGGCAGCGGCTCTTCGACAAACACAGGTCCGGGGGTTTCAACGGCGGCAGGCCTTTCCAGCAAGGCCAGGCGTTGCTCGACCACTTTCAGGGCGTTGCGGGCAGACTCCAGCTGACGGCCTTGTTCCTCCGTACGCGAGGCGAGCATCGACAGGCGAATCGCCTGGCCAATGCCCAAACCGAGCAGCGCTCCAATGCCCGCATCACTGAACGACTCATCGAGCGTCCAGCCGAGCACCAGGCCAATCAGCATGAAAATCCATTGCATGGTCGATATCCCTAAGCAGCCCGAAGCGGGCAAAGGCGATGCTCAGTATATCGACACGGACCCCATGTGGGAGCGGGCTTGCTCGCGAAGGCGGTGGATCAGTCACAAATTTGTCGACTGACGCTGCGCTTTCGCGAGCAAGCCCGCTCCCACATTTTTTATTGCAGTGTCTAATCCAACGCTTTCCAGATTTCCGTCGCGTATTCGCGGATGGTCCGGTCCGACGAGAACCAGCCCATGCGCGCGGTATTGAGCACCGCCGAACGCCACCATTCCTTGGAGTCGTGCCAATGGGCCTCGACCCGCGCCTGGGCATCCCAGTAGGAATCGAAGTCGGCACAGACCAGGAAGCGGTCGTAGTCGATCAGCGAATCCACCAACCCGGCATAACGGCCCGGATCATCCGGTGAGAACACCCCACCACGAATCGCTTGCAGCACATCATTCAAGCGATGGGACGCGGCGATCTCTGGCCCGGCGTTGAATTCGCCCGCGTGTTTGCGCGCTTCCACCTGCTGGGCGCTGAGGCCGAAGATGAACATGTGGTCGGCACCCACGCGCTCGTGCATCTCGACGTTGGCGCCGTCCATGGTGCCGATGGTCAGCGCGCCGTTGAGGCCGAATTTCATGTTGCTGGTGCCCGAGGCTTCAAAGCCGGCGGTGGAAATCTGCTCCGACAAGTCGGCCGCCGGAATGATGCTTTCCGCCAGGCTGACGTTGTAGTTGGGCAGGAATACCACCTTGAGCAACCCGCGCACGGTGGGGTCGTTGTTGACGGTACGGGCGATGTCGTTGGTCAGCTTGATGATCAGCTTGGCCTGGTGATAGCTGGCCGCGGCCTTGCCGGCGAAGATCTTCACCCGCGGCACCCAGTCGGTGCCCGGCTCGGCCCGGATCGCCTGGTACAGCGCGACGGTGTGCATCAGGTTCAGCAGCTGGCGCTTGTACTCGTGGATCCGCTTGACCTGCACATCGAACATCGCCGCCGGGTTGACCGAAATCCCCAGGCGCTCGTGAATGATGTCGGCCAGTGCCCGCTTACTGTGCAGCCGCTGTTCGGCGAAGGCCTTGCGAAAGGCTTGCTTCTCGGCAAACGGTTCCAGGTCTGCCAGGCGCTGTTCGGGGTTATCCAGCACGTCCGGGCCCAGTGCCTCCACCAGCATCGCCGTGAGCTTGGGGTTGGCCTGGTACAGCCAGCGGCGGAAGGTAATGCCGTTGGTTTTGTTGTTGATGCGGTCCGGGTAGAGCTTGTGCAGTTCGGAGAACACCGTGCTGCGCATCAGTTGCGTGTGCAGGCCGGATACGCCGTTGACACTGTGGGAGCCGAGGAACGCCAGGTTGCCCATGCGTACGCGGCGACCGTTGTCTTCTTCGATCAGCGAGACGGCACGCAGCACGTCGAAGTCATGGATGCCCTTGGCCCGCAGCGAGTCGATATGCTGGGCGTTGATCAGGTAGATGATCTGCATGTGCCGCGGCAGCATGCGCTCCATCAGGCCGACCGGCCAGGTTTCCAACGCCTCGGGGAGCAAGGTGTGGTTGGTGTACGAAAGGGTTTCGACGGTGACGTCCCAGGCGGCATCCCACGGGATGTCGTGCAGGTCCACCAACTGACGCATCAACTCGGCCACCGCGATCGAGGGGTGAGTGTCGTTGAGCTGGATGGCCGCATGCTCGCCCAGGCTCAATACCGAGCCGTGCATGTTCTTGTGGCGACGCAGCAGATCCTGCAACGAGGCGGAGACGAAGAAGTACTCCTGGCGCAGGCGCAGCTCCTGCCCTGCTTCGGTGCTGTCGGCCGGGTAAAGCACTCGGGAGATGCTTTCGGCGCGGGCCACTTCGGCGACGGCGCCCAGGTGGTCACCGGCGTTGAAGCGCTCCAGGTGCAGGTCTTCGACGGCCCGGGCGCGCCACAGGCGCAGGGTGTTGACGCTGGCGCCGCGCCAGCCGACGACCGGGGTGTCATACGCCACCGCGCGTACGGTTTCATTCGGCGACCAGACCTGGATCGACTTGCCGGACGCATCCAGCACGGTTTCCACACCACCGCCAAAGCCGATCGGGTAGATCACTTCGGCGCGCTCGAACTCCCAGGGGTTGCCGAAATCCAGCCAGCGTTCGGTTTGCTCCTGCTGCCAGCCATCGACAATCGCCTGGCGAAACAGCCCGTGCTCATACCGAATGCCATAGCCATGGCCGGCGATGCCCAGGGTCGACATGCTTTCCATGAAGCAGGCCGCCAGGCGGCCAAGGCCACCGTTGCCCAGGGCCGCGTCGGGCTCCAGCAGGCGAATGCGCTCCATGTCCACACCCAACTCGCTCATGGCCTCACGGGCCACGTCCAGCAAGCCAAGGTTGCTCAGGCTGTCGTAGAGCAGACGGCCGATCAGGAATTCCAGCGAGAGGTAATAGACCCGCTTCTGTCCCTTGCGGTAGATGTGCCGCGTGTGGTCCATCCAGTGGTCGACCATGTGGTCGCGGGCGGCCAGTGCGATGGCTTCAAACCAATCGTGGTCGAAGGCGTGATCGGGGTCCTTGCCCACCGCATAGGTAAGTTTGGTCAAGACGGCATCGCGAAATGCGGCTACCTCTGCTTCTCGTACAAGCGGTTCCTGAGACATCGATGCGACCTCGGGCGAGATAGAAGGAGTTGCTAGAGCCTAGACGGTCTGACAGACGGTAGACGCTCTGGTTCGGCAGTTTTTTAACTCATTCACCTTTGCGGGAATTTGATGCAGGGGCCGTGCCCGTTTGTGGCCCGGCACAGCCTTCGAGCTGAAAGCTGGAAGATATTGTTCAAAAAACCACCAGTTCCGGTATGATCCCGCGCCGGATAACACCCCTCTTGGAAACCTGATGAAGCCTCAACTGATCGCCGCCGCGGAACTCGACCGTCTCGAGACCTGGCAGAAATACTCAAGCCATATGTGTGGCGGCTGTGTGTCGAGCTGCTGCACCCTGCCGGTTGAGGTGAAGATCAAGGACCTGATCCGCATCGGCATCGTCGATGAGTTCGAGCGTGGCGACCCGCCGAAGAACATCGCCAAGCGCTTGCAGAAGGAAGGCATCGTCGAGCGCTTCAACGCCAAATCCGAGATCTTCACCCTGCAGCGCATGAGCAACAACGATTGCCTGTACCTGGATCGTAAGAGCCGCTTCTGCACTATTTATGACAAGCGCCCGGATACTTGCCGCAATCACCCGAAAATCGGGCCGCGCCCGGGGTATTGCGCGTACAAGCCGAAGGAAGTGGTGCGCGAGACCAGGTTCAAGACCCTCGACAAGTTCTGATCCAGATTTTTTATTGCTTGAACTACCGCTTTCGCGGGCAAGCCCGCTCCCACACTTGACCTCATTCATCCTGAAAAAACGCGGTCGAATGTGGGAGCGGGCTTGCTCGCGAAGGGGCCCGCACAGTCACTACAGATATTGCAGGCATAAAAAAACGCCCCCGGCCTTTCGACCGGGGGCGTTTTTCATTCAGCCTGAGTTAACTCAGTTCTTGGCTTTCTTGGCAGCGCGGGTACGCTCGCCTTCGTCCAGGATCTTCTTACGCAGGCGGATCGACTTAGGCGTAACTTCGCACAGCTCATCGTCCTGGATGAATTCCAGAGCCTGTTCCAGGGTGAAGCGAACAGGTGGAACCAGAGCGATGGTTTCGTCTTTACCCGAAGCACGCATGTTGTCGAGCTTCTTGCCTTTGGTTGGGTTGACGCCCATGTCGTTGTCACGGCTGTTCAGGCCAACGATCTGACCGTTGTAGATCTCTTGACCGTGTTCAACGAACAGCTTGCCACGCGCCTGGAGGGTTTCCAGGGAGTAGGTCAGCGCCTTGCCGGTTTCTACCGATACCAGAACACCGTTCTGACGGCCGGACATGTCGCCGGACTTCATGGTGTCGTAGCGATCGAAGATCGAGGTCAGGATGCCAGCACCGTTGGTCAGGGTCAGGAACTGGTTACGGAAACCGATCAGACCACGAGCAGGGATGTTGTATTCCAGACGCACACGGCCTTTGCCATCCGGCACCATGTTGGTCAGGTCGCCCTTACGCAGGCCCATCTCTTCCATGACCTTGCCCTGGGATTCTTCAGGGGTGTCGATGGTGACGTTTTCAAACGGTTCCTGCTTCACGCCGTCAACCTGACGGATGATCACTTCAGGACGACCAACGCCCATTTCGAAGCCTTCGCGACGCATGGTTTCGATCAGTACCGAGAGGTGCAGCTCACCACGGCCGGAAACCTTGAACTTGTCAGCCGAGTCGCCTTCTTCAACGCGCAGAGCAACGTTGTACAGCAGCTCTTTGTCCAGACGTTCCTTGATGTTACGGGAAGTCACGAACTTGCCTTCTTTACCGCAGAAAGGCGAGTCGTTTACCTGGAAGGTCATGGAAACGGTTGGCTCGTCAACGGTCAGAGGCTTCATCGCCTCGACGTTGTCCGGCTGGCACAGGGTGTCGGAGATGAACAGCGAGTCCATACCGCTCACACACACGATGTCACCGGCAAACGCTTCTTCAACGTCGATGCGGTGCAGGCCGTGGTGACCCATCAGCTTCAGGATACGACCGTTGCGCTTCTTGCCGTCGGCGCCGATGGCGACCACCGGAGTGTTCGGCTTGACGCTACCACGAGCGATACGGCCAACACCGATAACACCCAGGAAGCTGTTGTAGTCCAGTGCCGAGATTTGCATCTGGAACGGGCCTTCACGGTCAACTTTCGGAGCCGGTACGTTGTCGACGATCGACTGGTACAGCGGGGTCATGTCTTCAGCCATGTCGGTGTGTTCCAGACCGGCAATGCCGTTCAGGGCCGAGGCGTAGACGACTTTGAAGTCCAGCTGTTCTTCGGTGGCACCCAGGTTGTCGAACAGGTCGAAGATCTGGTCCAGAACCCAGTCCGGACGCGCGCCTGGACGGTCAACCTTGTTGATGCACACGATCGGACGCAGGCCGGCTTCGAAAGCCTTCTTGGTCACGAAACGGGTTTGCGGCATAGGGCCGTCTTGAGCGTCAACCAGCAGCAGAACGGAGTCAACCATCGACATTACGCGTTCAACTTCGCCGCCGAAGTCGGCGTGGCCCGGGGTATCCACGATGTTGATGTGGTAGCCGTTCCAGTTGATGGCGGTGTTTTTCGCCAGAATGGTAATACCGCGCTCTTTCTCCTGGTCGTTGGAGTCCATCACGCGCTCGTCGTTGAGCTCGTTGCGCTCCAGGGTGCCGGATTGACGCAAGAGTTTGTCTACCAGGGTGGTCTTACCATGGTCAACGTGAGCAATGATGGCGATGTTGCGTAGATTTTCGATCACTTGTGTATCTCGATCAGAGGATTCGGTGTGCTGACAGGTCGTGGCAGCGATTAACAGTAGAGTCAGGCCTTGCCGTTACAGCTTGACGGCAGAGTCGGGGGGCCGGTGACGCAGGCCACAGGCAAACAGCCCCGGGCTCTTAGCTCGGTCGATAAACGCGCACATTGGCATGCCCCTCACTGAGCAAATGGTGGGCATGCAGGCGACTCATCACGCCTTTGTCGCAATACAACAGGTACTGACGGCTGTCATCCAGTTCCTTGAAACGCGCATTCAATGCATAGAACGGCAGCGTTTGTACGTCGATGCCAGCAATTTCCAGCGGCTCGTCTTCAGCGGCATCCGGGTGACGGATGTCGATGATGATCTGACCGGCCAGAGCCTCGCTGACTTCTTCGATCTGCAAATCCTGGCCCAATTCGTCGATAACCCGATCGATCGGCACCAGCTTGGCGTTCTCAAGCGCACGCTCGAGCACCGCCATATCGAACTGTTGTTCTTCGTACTCCACGCGGTTGCGCTTGGCGTGGGTCTTGGGGTTCACCGAGATGACCCCGCAATATTCCGGCATGTGCTTGGCGAAATCCGCCGTGCCGATCTGGGTCGCCAGGTCGATGATGTCTTGCTTGTGACTGGCGATCAGCGGGCGCAGTACCAGCTTCTCGGTCACAGAGTCGATCAACGACAGGTTCGGCAGGGTCTGGCTGGACACCTGGGAAATCGCTTCACCGGTGACCAGTGCGTCGATTTCCAGCCGATCCGCGATTCGGGACGCAGCGCGTAACATCATACGCTTCAATACTACGCCCATATGACTGTTATCGACTTTCCCGAGAATTTCTCCCAGGACTTCCTCGAACGGTACGCTGACAAACAGCACCCGTTGCGAGCTGCCGTACTTCTTCCAGATGTAATGCGCGACTTCCATCACGCCCAATTCGTGTGCACGCCCGCCCAGGTTGAAGAAGCAGAAGTGGCTCATCAGCCCGCGGCGCATGATCTGGTAGGCCGCGACAGTGGAATCGAAACCGCCGGACATCAATACCAGGGTCTGTTCCAGGGCACCCAGCGGGTAGCCGCCGATGCTGTCGTGCTGGCTGTGGATCACAAACAACCGTTGGTCGCGAATTTCCATCCGCACTTCAATTTGCGGCTCTTTCAGGGAAATTCCGGCAGCGCCGCACTCGCGACGCAGCTTGCTGCCCACATATTTCTCGACATCCATGGAGCTGAACGGGTGCTTGCCGGCGCGTTTGCAACGCACTGAAAACACCTTGCCTGCCAGCACATCGCCGTAGTGCTGCTTGCACTTTTCGGTGATGTCGTCGAAGTCGCCCAGCGGGTACTCGTCGACCTGCAGGAAATGCGCGATGCCCGGCACGCAGCTCAGGCGCTCGGTCATGTCCTTCAGGGCCTTGGGGTCTGTGAGGCGGGTTTCCAGCTCGAGATTGTCCCACACACCATTCACCACCACAGCCGGGTCCAGATCGCGGAGCACGGCACGGATGTTCTTGGCCAATTGACGGATGAAACGCATCCGTACCGGTCGGCTCTTGATGGTGATCTCGGGGAAGACTTTAACGATTAATTTCATGAAAACAGCGCGCGCAGGCCCAGCCGAAAAAGGGGGGCGCGGATTATAGCGGAAATCGCTCAAGGTTTAACCAGTTAATATGCAACTGACCTTTCGCGCACCAAAACGGGTCATAAACCAAAATAAGCGCTACATTGCGGTGCGCAATTTCTTCCGTTTCAGCGGATTGCACCTTTATAGGGGCGTTTTTGTGGCAAAAAACCCATGTCGGGGCACTGGCATGCAATTTGCTCTCTTGTGAGGCAGGTTGCCTTGGTCGAGTATTCGCGCCGCCATCACCCACATTCTAAGGGCTACTCCACTACCCCAGCCCGAAGCCACCCGGAGGACACTATGTCGAAGTCGGTTCAACTCATCAAAGATCATGACGTCAAATGGATTGATCTGCGCTTCACGGACACAAAAGGCACTCAGCACCACGTGACCATGCCGGCTCGCGACGCGCTGGATGACGCCTTCTTCGAAGAAGGCAAAATGTTCGACGGTTCCTCCATTGCCGGCTGGAAAGGCATCGAAGCTTCCGACATGATCCTGATGCCGGACGACAGCACTGCCGTACTCGACCCGTTCACCGAAGACCCAACCTTGATCATCGTCTGCGACGTGATCGAGCCTTCGACCATGCAGGGCTACGACCGTGACCCACGTGCGATCGCCAAGCGTGCCGAGGAATACCTGAAGTCGACCGGTATCGGCGACACCGTATTCGTAGGCCCGGAACCAGAATTCTTCATCTTTGATTCGGTCAAGTTCAAGTCCGACATCTCTGGCTCCATGTTCAAGATCTTCTCCGAACAAGGTTCGTGGATGTCCGACCAGGACGTGGAAGGCGGCAACAAAGGCCACCGTCCAGGTATCAAAGGCGGCTACTTCCCGGTTCCTCCGTTCGACCACGACCACGAAATCCGTACCTCCATGTGCAACGCCATGGAAGAGATGGGCCTGGTCATCGAAGTTCACCACCACGAAGTGGCGACTGCCGGCCAGAACGAAATCGGCGTGAAGTTCAACACCCTGGTTGCCAAGGCTGACGAAGTTCAGACCCTGAAGTACTGCGTACACAACGTGGCTGATGCCTACGGCCGTACCGCTACCTTCATGCCTAAGCCTCTGTACGGCGATAACGGTTCGGGTATGCACGTTCACCTGTCCATCGCCAAAGAAGGCAAGAACACCTTCGCTGGCGAAGGTTATGCCGGCCTGTCCGACACTGCCCTGTACTTCATCGGCGGTATCATCAAGCACGGTAAGGCCCTGAACGGCTTCACCAACCCATCGACCAACTCCTACAAGCGTCTGGTCCCAGGTTTCGAAGCTCCGGTAATGCTGGCCTACTCGGCTCGCAACCGTTCCGCTTCGATCCGTATTCCTTACGTGTCCAGCCCTCGCGCTCGCCGTATCGAAGCCCGTTTCCCGGATCCGGCAGCCAACCCGTACCTGGCCTTCGCTGCCCTGGTCATGGCCGGCCTGGACGGTATCCAGAACAAGATCCACCCTGGCGACGCCGCCGACAAAAACTTGTACGACCTGCCGCCTGAAGAGGCCAAAGAGATCCCACAAGTATGCGGCAGCCTGAAAGAAGCCCTGGAAGAGCTGGACAAGGGCCGTGCGTTCCTGACCAAAGGCGGCGTGTTCAGCGACGACTTTATCGATGCCTACATCGCCCTGAAAAGCGAAGAAGAAATCAAGGTCCGCACCTTCGTACACCCACTGGAATACGAGCTGTACTACAGCTGCTGATCCGGTAGCGCTGCGTAACGCGGCGTGATGAAAAAGGCCTCCTTTGGGAGGTCTTTTTTTTGCCCGCAAAACCCTGTGGGAGCCGGCTTGCCCGCGAAAAATTCAAAGGCACCGCATTTCTTCAATACTTACGCGTTATCGTTAACGACCTTCGCGAGCAAGCTCGCCCCTACAGAAGAGGGATCTGCCTTGAAACTCAAAATTGGGTTCATCTTGCTGGCCATCAGCGCCAATGTATTCGCAGCACCACCCACCCTCGCCCCGCTGCTCGACAGCATTGCCGAACGCCTGGCGATTGCCGACCAGGTGGCCCTGAGCAAATGGGACAGCCACAAGCCCGTCGAAGACCGCCCACGGGAGCAGGACGTGATCGCCAGCGTCGTCGCCCAGGCGCCGAGCTACAAACTGGCACCGGCACAGGCCGAGCAGTTTTTCTCGGCCCAGATCGAGGCGAACAAACTGGTGCAGTACGCCCACCTTTCCGACTGGCAGCTGCAAGGCAAGGCGCCGAATGACCCACGCCCGGATCTGGTCGGCCAGATCCGCCCTAAACTGGACCTGCTGCAAAAACGCCTGCTGCAACAGCTGGCGGACTTCACCCCGGAGCGCACCAACCCGCAATGCCCGCAATGGCTGGCCCAGGCCAATCACGCACCTGCCAAAGACGCGCTGCACCAACTGGCAATGATCCGCGCCACCGCCGAGCTGTGCCTCTATAAAATCTAAAATTGCGAACGCCATCAAAATGTGGGAGCGGGCTTGCTCGCATGGCGGTGTGTCAGTTGATATATGCATGACTGACACGCCGCCTTCGCGAGCAAGCCCGCTCCCACAATTTAGATCCGACCCATTCAGCCAATCAGTCGCTGCCACCAGCTTCCTGAACAGACTTTTCAAAACCGCACTATATTGGTGCGATACGCTGCACCCTTCCCACTTACGCAACCCATTTTGGTTCGAAACTTCCCGTCCAAGCTGGCAGAACGCCACAGTTTCGCGCCTTAAGCCCCCATTTCAGGGCTTTAACGCTTCTTTTCGGAGCTTTGGTTTGGTTTTTGCATTTTCCTTGTATCAGCGTGTGCCTCAAGCCCGCGCCTTGCTCCAAAAGAGGTCCTAATGACCATCAGCGACGCACTGCACCGCCTGTTACTCGACAACCTGACCACCGCGACCATTCTGCTCAATGACGAACTGCGCCTTGAGTACATGAACCCGGCGGCGGAGATGCTGCTGGCCATCAGCGGGCAGCGCAGCCATGGGCAATTCATCAGTGAGCTGTTCACTGAGTCGGCCGAGGCCTTGAGCTCGTTGCGCCAGGCCGTGGAGCAGGCGCACCCGTTCACCAAGCGCGAAGCGATGCTCACCGCCCTCACCGGCCAGACCCTCACCGTCGACTACGCGGTTACACCGATCCTCAGCCACGGCGCCACCTTGCTGCTGCTGGAGGTGCATCCCCGCGATCGCCTGCTGCGCATCACCAAGGAAGAGGCGCAGCTGTCCAAGCAGGAAACCAGCAAGATGCTGGTGCGCGGCCTGGCCCATGAGATCAAGAACCCCCTGGGCGGGATTCGCGGTGCCGCACAGCTGCTGGCCCGCGAGCTGCCGGACGAGAACCTCAAGGATTACACCAACGTCATCATCGAGGAAGCCGACCGCCTGCGTAACCTGGTAGACCGCATGCTCGGCTCCAACAAGCTGCCGTCGCTGGCAATGACCAACGTGCACGAAGTGCTGGAGCGGGTTTGCCAGTTGGTGGAGGCCGAAAGCCAGGGCTGCATCACCTTGGTGCGCGACTACGACCCGAGCATTCCCGACGTATTGATCGACCGCGAGCAGATGATCCAGGCGGTGCTCAATATCGTGCGTAACGCCATGCAGGCCATCAGCAGCCAGAACGAGCTGCGCCTGGGGCGCATCAGCCTGCGCACCCGTGCCCTGCGCCAGTTCACCATTGGCCACGTGCGCCATCGCCTGGTAACCAAGGTCGAGATCATCGACAACGGCCCCGGCATCCCTGCAGAACTGCAGGAAACCATCTTTTTCCCAATGGTCAGCGGCCGCCCGGACGGTACCGGGCTCGGCCTGGCCATTACCCAGAACATCATCAGCCAGCACCAGGGTTTGATCGAATGTGAGAGCCATCCCGGTCACACCACCTTCTCGATCTTTCTGCCACTGGAACAAGGAGCCCCATCGACATGAGCCGTAGTGAAACTGTCTGGATCGTCGATGACGACCGTTCTATCCGCTGGGTCCTGGAGAAAGCCTTGCAACAGGAAGGCATGACCACCCAGAGCTTCGACAGCGCCGACGGGGTGATGAGCCGCCTGGCTCGCCAGCAGCCCGATGTGATCATCTCCGACATCCGCATGCCCGGCGCCAGTGGCCTGGACTTGCTGGCGCGGATTCGCGAGCAGCACCCGCGCCTGCCGGTGATCATCATGACCGCGCACTCGGACCTGGACAGCGCTGTCGCGTCCTATCAGGGCGGCGCCTTTGAATACCTGCCAAAACCGTTCGACGTGGACGAAGCGGTGGCGCTGGTAAAACGCGCCAACCAGCACGCCCAGGAACAGCAGAACCAGGAAGCCCCGCCGGCCCTGACCCGTACCCCGGAAATCATCGGCGAAGCGCCGGCGATGCAGGAAGTGTTTCGCGCCATCGGGCGTTTGAGCCACTCCAACATCACCGTGCTGATCAACGGCGAGTCGGGTACCGGTAAAGAGCTGGTGGCTCACGCCCTGCACCGTCACAGCCCACGGGCGGCGTCGCCGTTCATTGCGCTGAACATGGCGGCGATCCCGAAAGACTTGATGGAATCGGAACTGTTCGGCCATGAAAAAGGCGCGTTCACCGGCGCAGCCAACCTGCGCCGTGGCCGTTTTGAACAGGCCGACGGCGGCACGCTGTTCCTCGATGAAATCGGCGACATGCCGGCCGACACCCAGACGCGCTTGCTGCGGGTCCTGGCCGACGGCGAGTTTTATCGGGTAGGCGGGCACACGCCGGTCAAGGTCGACGTACGTATCATCGCGGCGACGCACCAGAACCTGGAAACCCTGGTGCACGCCGGGAAATTCCGTGAAGACTTGTTCCACCGCCTGAACGTGATCCGCATCCACATCCCACGAATGTCGGACCGTCGCGAGGACATCCCGACCCTGGCCCGTCACTTCCTCAGCCGCGCCGCCCAGGAGCTGGCCGTCGAGCCGAAGCTGCTGAAAAGCGAGACCGAGGAATACCTGAAGAACCTGCCATGGCCGGGCAACGTGCGTCAGCTGGAGAACACCTGCCGCTGGATCACGGTGATGGCTTCGGGGCGCGAAGTGCATATCAGCGACCTGCCGCCTGAGCTGCTGAGCCTGCCGCAGGATTCGGCACCGGTGACCAACTGGGAGCAGGCACTGCGCCAATGGGCCGACCAGGCCCTGGCACGTGGCCAGTCGAACCTGCTGGACAGCGCCGTGCCGGCTTTCGAGCGGATCATGATCGAAACCGCCCTCAAGCATACCGCTGGACGTCGTCGCGACGCCGCCGTGCTGCTGGGCTGGGGCCGCAATACGCTGACACGCAAGATCAAGGAGCTGGGGATGAAGGTCGACGGTGGGGATGATGATGAAGGTGATGAGGCCTGATCACTAATCCCTGATCCACTGAAGATCTAATGTGGGAGCCGGGCTTGCCCGCGATGGCGCTGTGTCAGTCACTGGATTTATCGACTGACACAGCGCCATCGCAGGCAAGCCAGCTCCCACATTTGTTTTGTACCAGACTAACGACCGTGCACCGCTTCAATGCACCACGAACCGGCATCGCGCACTTATCCAACGCCTGAAACCCATGCCTTGTTAAGAAAATATTAAAACCCAAAAAAGCCAAAGCCCCGTATTCCGGGGCTTTGCGCTTTCTGAAGAAATTTTTTGGCGCCACTTCGCAATTCTGGCACGCGCCCTGCAATAACCCTGTTACTACCCAGTTTCGGGGACCTTGGTACAGGCAGGCCGAGAATCCCCTCTTTAACACCCGGGGTGCTTGATGCGGATCGCGTCGCGCCCCACACCCGTTTCGGGAACCTCGGTACAGGCAGGCCGGGGATTCCCTCTTTAACACCGAAGCCTTTGGCTTCACCCCGTTTTGGGAGCCCTGGTACAGGCAGGCCGGGAACTCCCTTCTTTACACCCGGGGCTTATGAGGCAACGCGCCCATAGCCCCAGCCCGTTTTGGGAACCTTGGTACAGGCAGGCCGGGGATTCCCTCTTTTATTGCTCCTGGAGATGGATCTCCACCCGCCAGCGTCCATCGGCCTTCTCTCCCGACCACTCCCCGCGCAACGGCCGAGCCGCCACCAGGTTCAGCAGCAAGCCGCCATCGGTCTTGCGTACGCGCCAGTTCACATCCTTGTCATTGACCTTCAATTGGCCGCCCTGGGCCTTGCCAAGCGCATCGAACAGCAGCGCCACGGTGCCGTCGATATGCTCGCCGTGCAGCTTGGGTTCGCTGTTGAACCACACCACCAGGCCATCGGCGGCGGGCTCTACCTGCTGCAGCTCAACCGGGTCTGGCGTGGTCAGCCGGCCGATCATCAGGCCTACCATCAAGCCGACAATCGCCAACGAGCCTAAAACCCGTGGCAATAGCTTCGGCCTGGGGTCTTCTTCAGGGGTAGAATGCAGCGCATCTTTGCCTTCGGAGCCGTGCATGTTTCACGTCATCCTTTTTCAACCAGAAATTCCGCCGAATACCGGCAACGTTATCAGGCTGTGCGCCAACAGTGGCTGCCACCTGCATTTGATCGAGCCCTTGGGTTTCGACATGGACGACAAGCGCCTGCGCCGCGCCGGGCTGGACTACCACGAGTACGCCACCCTGCAACGCCACGCCGACCTTGCCAGCTGCCTGGAAAGCCTGAACCACCCACGGTTGTTCGCGTTTACCACCAAGGGTTCGCGGCCGTTTCATGATGCCAGCTTTGCCGAAGGCGACGCCTTCCTGTTCGGCCCGGAAAGCCGCGGCCTGCCGGCAGACGTGCTCGACGCCCTGCCCGACGGCCACCGCCTGCGCCTCCCGATGCGCGAAGGCTGCCGCAGCCTGAACCTGTCCAACACCGTGGCCGTCGCGGTTTACGAAGGTTGGCGGCAACTGGGGTTCAAGTAACACTGCATAACGAATGTGGGAGCGGGCTTGCTCGCGAAGGCGGAGTGCCAGTCAACGAAGATATCGACTGAAGTACCGCATTCGCGAGCAAGCCCGCTCCCACATTGGATCGGCGTCGTTGCTCAGAACAGCTTACTGAACCGTTGGCGAGCCTTCCTGTTGCATGCGCTGCAGCTCTTGCGCATACAGGGCATCGAAGTTCACCGGGGCCAGCATCAGCGCCGGGAACGAGCCACGGGTGACCAGGCTGTCCAGGGTCTCACGGGCATACGGGAACAGAATGTTCGGGCAAAACGCGCCCAGGGTGTGACTCATGGACGCTTCGTCCAGGCCCTGGATCAGGAAGATACCGGCCTGTTGCACTTCAGCAATGAAGGCCACTTCTTCGCCGTTCTTGACGGTGACCGACAGGGTCAGCACGACCTCGTGGAAGTCACCTTCCAGGGCCTTCTGACGGGTGTTCAGGTCCAGCGCAACGCTCGGGGTCCATTCCTGACGGAAGATGGCCGGGCTTTTCGGCGCTTCGAACGACAAGTCACGCACGTAAATACGCTGCAGGGAAAATTGTGGGCCTTGAGCTTCTTCTGCTGCCGCTTCGGTGTTCTGTTGGTCAGTCATCGCAGATCCTTCGTGATCTTGGGGTCTTTTAGGGGTTAGGAGTCAGACGTGAAGCAGCGCATCCAGTTTACCGGCGCGCTCGAGTGCGAACAGGTCATCGCAACCACCGACATGCTTGTCACCGATCCAGATCTGCGGCACGGACGTGCGTCCCGCTTTCTTGGTCATCTCGGCGCGCACCTGGGGCTTGCCATCAACCTTGATCTCTTCGAAGACAACGCCCTTTTTCACAAGCAGGGCCTTGGCCCGCATGCAATAAGGGCAATAATCGCTGGAATAAACGACAACCTGGCTCATATCACTTCACCAGCGGCAGGTTATCGCCACGCCAGCTGGAAATACCACCCGACAGTTTGGCGGCGTTGAAGCCGGTTTTCAGCATCTCGCGGGCGTGGGTGCCGGAGTGCTGGCCCTGGGCGTCGACCAGGATAATGGTCTTGGCCTTGTGCTTTTCCAGCTCGGCCAGGCGCGAAATCAGTTTGTCCTGGGGAATGTTCAGCGCGCCGACAATGTGACCGGCGGCGAAATCCTTGGCGGGACGAATGTCCACCACTACGGCCTCATCCTTGTTGACCAGGGCGGTCAGCTCGGACGTGCTGAGGCTGCGGCCACCGCGGCTCAATTCGTGAGCGATCAGCAGCGCCAGCAGTACGACGAACGCACCAGCGAGCAAATAGTGGGTAGTGGCAAATGCAATCAGGTGATCAACCATCAAGGAGGTTCCAGGGCGTTAAAATGGCGGTAAGTATACACAGCCGTCATGGTCGGCCAACCCCCGTAAAGCGGTGACGTGGTCGGAACTTCGCTTTAAACTGCCACTCCCTTTTCTATTCCCTTCATTCATTACCGCCGCGAGAGGATCTATGACTACTACGCCTAAACCTTTGGTCCTGATAATTCTCGATGGCTTCGGACACAGTGAAAGCCACCACGACAACGCCGTGTACTCGGCCAGCAAGCCAGTACTGGACCGTCTGAGCGCTACCGTTCCGAACGGCCTGATCTCGGGCTCGGGCATGGATGTTGGCCTGCCGGACGGCCAAATGGGCAACTCGGAAGTCGGCCATATGAATCTCGGTGCCGGACGAGTGGTCTATCAAGACTTCACCCGCGTGACCAAAGCGATCCGCGACGGTGAGTTTTTCGAGAACCCAAACATCTGCGCGGCAGTGGATAAAGCGGTCAAGGCCGGCAAGGCCGTGCACTTCATGGGCCTGCTGTCGGACGGCGGCGTCCACAGCCACCAGGACCACCTGATCGCCATGGCCGAACTGGCCTTCAAGCGCGGCGCCGAGAAGATCTACCTGCACGCGTTCCTCGACGGCCGCGACACCCCGCCGAAAAGCGCCCAGTCCTCCATCGAACTGTTGGATGAAACCTTCAAGACCCTCGGCAAAGGCCGCATCGCCAGCCTGGTCGGCCGCTACTTCGCCATGGACCGCGACAACCGCTGGGACCGCGTGGCACAGGCCTACAACCTGATCGTCGACGGCCAGGCCGAATTCAACGCCACCACCGCCCAGGAAGGCCTGGAGGCCGCCTACGCCCGTGGCGAGAGTGACGAATTCGTCAAGGCCACCACCATCGGCGAACCGGTCAAGGTCGAAGATGGCGACGCCGTGGTGTTCATGAACTTCCGCGCCGACCGTGCCCGCGAGCTGAGCCACGTATTCGTCGATGCCGGCTTCAAGGACTTCGAGCGCGCCCGCCAGCCGAAAGTCGAATTCGTGATGCTGACCCAATACGCCGCCAACATCCCGGCCCCGTCGGCATTCGCCCCGGGCAGCCTGGAAAACGTGCTGGGGGATTACCTGGCGAAAAACGGCAAGACCCAACTGCGCATTGCCGAAACCGAGAAGTACGCCCACGTGACCTTCTTCTTCTCCGGCGGTCGTGAAGAACCGTTCCCGGGTGAAGAACGCATCCTGATCCCGTCGCCGAAAGTCGCCACCTACGACCTGCAGCCGGAGATGAGTGCCCCGGAAGTCACGGACAAGATCGTCGACGCCATCGAACACCAGCGCTACGACGTGATCGTGGTCAACTACGCCAACGGTGACATGGTGGGCCACAGCGGCAACCTGGAAGCGGCGGTAAAAGCCGTGGAATGCCTGGACCTGTGCGTCGGCCGCATCGTCGACGCGCTGGAAAAGGTGGGCGGCGAAGCGCTGATCACCGCTGACCACGGCAACTGCGAGCAAATGTCCGACGAATCCACCGGCCAGGCCCACACCGCCCACACCACCGAGCCGGTGCCATTCATCTACGTCGGCAAACGTGACTTTAAAGTACGTGATGGCGGCGTGCTGGCCGACGTGGCACCGACCATGTTGATGCTGATGGGGCTGGAGAAGCCGAAAGAGATGACTGGCACTTCGATTCTGGTCTGACACAGTTCAGGGGTTGCTCAAAACAGGCAGCCCGTCAATAATGGACTTGAGCGCGAAACCAGTTGCCTCCAGCGGCGATAACTGGCGTAGGAACCCCGCAGATGGCTGGATATCCGCGTAGGGTGAGACCTCCACACCCCTGCTTGAGGGTGTGTATATGAATATCAAGCAAGCACTACTTAGGGCAGTTCGAAAGAGCTGCCCTTTTCTTTGGGCGTCACAAAAGCTCGTAACGCTTGTAGAGCAACTCACCATGACGATGCTTGTTCAAGGCCTTGGCATCTGTCTGCATGAAGTTCCACAGCACATTGCCAGCCTGAATATTGACCACCACCAGCATCTGCCTCCTGGATTCATAAGCCCCAATGAATGCTAAACGAGCGGAGCAATCGCTATAAGCAACACGCCATATTTCCAGAGGCCCCGTCAATGTGTCCAAGGCGAACCTGACATAACGCTCTCTGGCGTCCTGCCGCTTTTCAACAATGTGCTGCAGACAGCTACGCCTGATCGCTATTTGCCCCAAAGGCGAGGCAACTTCCACTTCCGAACAGCTCGAATGGGCAATGCCAAAATGCATTGCGACTATATCGATGGCCGCTTCGACATCGTTGCCGGCGGCCACTTCCTCAAGTGGACGCGCTCGCAAGGCCCGATCCAGACTACGAAGGTCGGGAAGCCCATAATCAAGCCACGTATGCTGGCCTTTTGACTCGTGAATACAAGGCATTACTGACTATGCCGACCGTCGGATTAACAGGGCCGAAGAGTCTATTCCGAGCGCAAATGCACCGTCAGGGTGGAGCATTTCAAGGCATTTCGCGAAGCACACAAAACAACTGCAGAATCACGACACGACGCTCTCAACCGCTCGTCGCCTTCAAAGGGCTATGGGACTTGCCCACAATTGCTTGCAGAATGCGGCCACTGGGCACCTAACTTGCCTGCCAAGCCGAATTGGGCGTTTTTTTTGCAGCGCTTGGCGGGCATACTAGGCCGTCCCTTTCCCTGGTGTCGCCCGCCTCTATGCTTCGCGCCTTGATTACCCTTGCTCTTGTCTGCCTGCTCCAACCGGCGTTTGCCGATGAGCGCGCACAAACCCAACAACAGTTGGACGCTACGCGTCAGGACATTACCGAGCTGAAGAAGCTGCTCGGCAAGCTCCAGGAAGAGAAGTCCGGCGTGCAGAAAGACCTGCGCGGCACGGAAACCGAGATGGGCAAGCTGGAGAAGCAGGTCCAGGAGCTGCAAAAAGAACTAAAGAAAAGCGAGTCGGAACTGGAGCGACTCGACGCTGAGAAAAAAAAACTCCAGAGCGCCCGCGTTGAACAGCAACGCCTGATCGCGATCCAGGCCCGCGCCGCTTACCAGAACGGCCGCCAGGAATACCTCAAGCTGCTGCTCAACCAGCAGAACCCGGAAAAATTCGCCCGCACCCTTACCTATTACGACTACCTGAGCAAGGCCCGCCTGGAGCAACTGAAAAGCTTCAACGAGACCCTGCGCCAGTTGGCCAACGTCGAGCAGGAAATCGCCAACCAGCAGGCGCAGCTGCTCGACCAGAAAACCGCCCTCGACAGCCAGCGCGACGAGCTGGACAAGGTCCGCAAGGAGCGCCAGCAGGCGCTGGCCAAGCTGAATGACGACGTGAAGGCCCGTGACGCCAAGCTCCAGGCCCGCGAGCAAGACCAGGCCGACCTGGGCAAAGTCCTGAAAACCATCGAGGAAACCCTGGCGCGCCAGGCCCGTGAGGCAGAGCAGGCGCGGCAAAAAGCGCTGCTTGCCCAGCAGGAAGCCGAAAAAAAGCGCGAGCGTGAAGCCGCCGAGGCAGTCGCCAGCGCCACTACCGACGCCCCGGCCCCGCGTAAACCGGCGCGTGCAGCACCTGGCCCGCTGGTTTCCAGCGCCGGCGAATCCTTCGGCGGACCTTTTGCTTCAGCTCGGGGCAAACTTCCATGGCCAGTTGATGGTCGATTACTGGCACGCTTTGGTGAAACCCGTGGCGATGACACCCGCGCCAAGTGGGACGGTGTGATGATCAGTGCCGGTGCCGGCACCCAGGTCCACGCTATCCACGGCGGCCGTGTGGTATTCGCCGATTGGCTGCGTGGCGCAGGTTTGTTGGTGATTCTTGACCACGGTAATGGCTATTTGAGCCTTTACGGCCACAATCAAACTTTGCTTAAAGCGGCAGGTGATGTTGTAAAAGCCGGTGAATCCATCTCCACTGTCGGTAACAGTGGTGGCCAGGACACCCCGGCGCTGTACTTCGCTATTCGTCAGCAGGGCCGCCCGAGCGACCCGGCACAATGGTGCCGTACCCAAGGATAAGGGTCGCATCTACATTAGGAGTTCGTTCGACATGCTGCATTTGTCCCGCCTCACATCGCTGGCCCTGACGATCGCTCTGGTGATCGGCGCGCCTTTGGCATTCGCCGACCAGACCGCCCAGTCGGCCACGGCCGCGACCACCAAGGCCCCGCTGCCGCTGGACGAGTTGCGCACCTTTGCCGAGGTCATGGACCGGATCAAGGCCGCTTATGTCGAACCTGTGGACGACAAGACCCTGCTGGAAAATGCCATCAAGGGCATGCTCAGCAACCTTGACCCGCACTCCGCCTACCTGGGCCCGGAAGATTTCGCCGAGCTGCAGGAGAGCACCAGTGGTGAATTCGGTGGCCTGGGCATTGAAGTCGGCGCCGACGACGGCAACATCAAGGTCGTTTCGCCGATCGATGACACCCCTGCGTCCAAGGCCGGCATCCAGGCCGGTGACTTTATCGTCAAGATCAACGGCCAGCCGACCCGCGGCCAGACCATGACCGAAGCCGTCGACAAGATGCGCGGCAAGATCGGCCAGAAAATCACCCTGACCCTGGTGCGCGACGGCGGCACGCCGTTCGACGTGACCCTGACCCGCGCCACCATCACGGTCAAGAGCGTGAAGAGCCAGCTGCTGGAGTCGGGCTACGGCTACATCCGTATCACCCAGTTCCAGGTCAAGACCGGCGACGAAGTGGCCAAGGCCCTCGCCAAGCTGCGCAAAGACAACGGCAAGAAACTCAGCGGCATCGTGCTCGACCTGCGCAACAACCCGGGCGGCGTGTTGCAGGCAGCGGTGGAGGTGGTCGACCACTTCATCACCAAGGGCCTGATCGTCTACACCAAGGGCCGTATCGCCAACTCCGAGCTGCGCTTCTCGGCCACCGGCAACGACCTCAGCGAAGGCGTGCCGATGGTTGTGCTGATCAACGGCGGCAGCGCCTCGGCTTCGGAAATCGTCGCCGGCGCCCTGCAAGACCAGAAACGCGGCGTGCTGATGGGCACCACCAGCTTCGGCAAAGGCTCGGTGCAAACCGTGCTGCCGCTGAACAACGAGCGTGCCTTGAAGATCACCACGGCGCTGTACTACACGCCGAACGGTCGCTCGATCCAGGCCCAGGGCATCGTGCCGGACATCGAAGTGCGCAAGGCCAAGATCACCAACGAAGCCGACAGCGAGTTCTACAAGGAAGCGGACCTGCAAGGCCACCTGGGCAATGGCAACGGCGGCGCCGACCAGCCGACCGGCAGCGGCTCGAAAGCCAAACCGATGCCGCAGGACGACGATTATCAGTTGGCCCAGGCGCTGAGCCTGCTCAAGGGCCTGAGCATTACGCGCAGCCGTTGATATGCGCCGTGGACTGATCATCGCTTTGCTGTGCTGTCTGGCGGGTGTCGCCCAAGGCAACCCCGCCAGTGCAGCCCCCGCTGAACACAAAGCCTACCTGACCCTGATCATCGACGACCTTGGGCAAAACCTGCCCCGGGATCGTCGTGTGCTCGCCCTGCCCGGCCCGGTGACCACGGCGATCATGCCCGACACACCCCACGCCGCCGAATTCGCCCGCGAAGCCCACAAGGCCGGCAAGATCGTTATCCTGCACATGCCCATGGACCCGGCCACCGGCCCGTTCGCCTGGCACCCCGACCTGCCTATCGAAGAGCTGGGCAAACGCCTGGACGCGGCCTTCAAGGCCGTGCCCTACACCGCCGGCATCAACAACCACATGGGCAGCCGCATGACCGCCCAGCCGGAGGCCATGGCCTGGTTGATGGGTGAGCTGCAACGACGCCACAAGTTCTTCGTCGACAGCCGCACCAGCGCTAAAACCGTCGCCGCCGCCGAGGCGCAAAAGATTGGCCTGGCCAGCGTCTCGCGGGATGTGTTCCTCGACGACGAACGCACCGAAGCGGCCATCACCACCCAGCTGCAGACCGCGATCAAGCTGGCCCACAAACAGGGGTCGGCGGTGATGATCGGCCACCCTTATCCACAGACCCTGGCGGTACTCGAACGTGAGCTGCCCAAGCTCAAGGCCCAGGGCGTCGAGTGGATCGACATCAAGTTGATGATCAGCCTGCGCAGCAACCAGGCCATGGCCGGCCACGGAAAAAACGGCACTTACCGCTAGTGCTATATAGCTACCGCGCCTGACCGAGCGGACTCTTCGATAGTGGATCTTCGTATCCACTGGAGAGTCTGTAGATGAACTCACTGCAATACAAAGACCTGCTGATCAACTTCACCACCGAGTTCGTTCCTGTATGGAACGACAAAGGCACTCGCGCCGAGAAACCCGTGACCTTCTGGCGCCCGAGCACATCCTCCGACGCGCTGGGCAACTTCGTCCCGCTGGGTGATGTGGCGGTGGCGGGCTACCACAACATCAATCAACTGAACATCGTCGCTGTTGTCAGCGAAGTTGACCGGGAGAATGGCACCGCCTTGCGTCCCCCCGTCGACTTCGAGAGAGTCTGGGAACACTCGGGACCAAGGGCGCGCGCCAATTTCTCAATCTGGCGGCCCACCGCTCCAGAAGGTTATGTGGCGATGGGGCTGGTCTGTGGCCTCGGTAACGACAAACCACCACGCAATACCATCCGCTGTGTCAGAGAAGACCTGGTGACTCAGGCCTATGTCGACCAGTTGATCTGGAGCGACCAAGGCAGCGGCGCCCACCGGGACTTCAGCGCCTGGGGTGTCTCCCCGTCGCAAGCAGCTCCTGGCCAAGCCTACCTGGCACCGGGCACCTTTACCGGCGCCGAGGGCTATGCCAAGCCAACCAGGCAAAGCCCGGTGCACGCCCTGCGGCTGGACCTTGCGCTTCACTCCGAAGATTTGCCGCCACTTTCACCCGAAATGGCACCAGGACGCACGATGCCGGAGCAGGTAACAGAGGGCATTCATGTGTGCGAACTGCCCTGGTTTACCGTGAACGACCCGACCCTGACGCCCCTGGAAAAACTGCAAACCTGCCCGGTATATCGGTTGAAAAGAATCGACCAGTACAGCTTGGTGGCCAGCGGTCAAAACACCACGCCAGCAAGCCAAACCTTCAGTTGGGTATTCGCAAAAGGAGAGATCAGTGACTTCTCCATGGGCCTGCGCTCCTTGACCGGCCTAGATATAAAGGCTGCCTGGGCACCCCGGCATCCGTTGAGTATCAGTGCCAACCTCAATCGCGACTTCACGCATACGGGCTTGACCGCACAAGGCTGGGAACGGGAGGGCGTGGCGGATGTGATGGCTTACATCCCGGCGAATAAATCCATCGCTGCCTACCTGGTCAAAAGCCGATACGAGCTATTGCGGGCTGACGGCAGCCAGCTCGGGCCAACCCTGACCTATGCCAGCGGAGATAACGTCTACTTCAGCGAGCTGCTGCAACCTGAAGCGGCGGTTACTGCTGTTGAGGAGCCAGAGGAAGTACCAGAAGAGGTGCCCGAGCCCACAGAAAACAACCTAGAGATAACGCCCCATGATTTCATCGACGACACCCTCCTGCCGTAACTGATCGAGGGCCGCCTGGAGTTTCGCCACTACGTCATCCGGCACGTTTTTGTTCAGCGCCAGGTACAGCTCCGCGCTGTTGAAACGCAACACAGTCTTGAGCCCGGTCACCCCGACCTGGCGTGCCAGATAACGGCCCGCCGGGTCCCCGGTGGCCCACAGGTCGATCTGGCCATCCACCAGCTTTTTCGCGTTGTCCTGATCCCGCAACACGATCACCGGCTTGAGCCCCTGCTTCTCCAGGCTCTCGGCGATGGCGTCGCCCTTGTAGGCGCCGATCTTGTAGCGCCGCGCCTGCTCAAGGTCGCTCAGCTGGATCTTGCTGTCAGCCTTGGCCAGCAGCACCCAATCGTCCGGGCCGATGGGGCCGACCCATTTGAACAGCGCCTCACGGTCCGGCAAGCGCGCCATCACGAACACGCCGTAACCGGGTTTTTCCAGGGCGAGTTTGTAGATCCGGTCCCAAGGGAACCGCAGGGTCAGGTTGTAGGAAATACCGGCACGCTGGAACGTCTCGCGGACGATGTCCACGGCAATGCCTTCGATGTTCTCTTCCTTGGCGAAGTTCTTGCCGTTTTTCGCCATGTTGTACGGCGGGAAGTTTTCCGTCAGCAACACCAGGGAAGCGCCGTCGGACGGTTCATCAGCGTAAGCCGAACCCGTCAGCAGAACGGTGGTACTGGCGAGGGCGAGCAGCAGGTCTTTGAACATGAAAGTTACCGGAATCCATGGCAAGCCCAGAGAGTGCCGCGAGCCTGCCATGGTGTCCAGTGACGTTTAGCGTACGACGATACCGCGCGCCGCCATGTAGGCCTTGGCCTCAGGCACGGTGTATTCGCCAAAGTGGAAAATACTCGCCGCCAGCACTGCGCTGGCGTGGCCTTCGATCACGCCGTCGGCCAGGTGCTGCAGGTTGCCGACGCCGCCGGAAGCAATCACCGGGATGCCCAGTGCGTCGCTGATGGCGCGGGTCACGCCCAGGTCGAAGCCGTTTTTCATGCCGTCCTGGTCCATGCTGGTCAGCAGGATTTCACCGGCACCCAGGGCTTCCATCTTCATCGCCCACTGCACGGCATCCAGCCCGGTCGGCTTGCGCCCGCCGTGGGTGAAGATCTCCCAGCGCGGGGTTTCGCCCGGGCCGGAGACTTTCTTGGCGTCGATGGCAACCACGATGCATTGCGAACCGAAGTGCTGTGCGGCTTCGCCGACAAATTCCGGGTTGAACACCGCCGCGGTGTTGATCGAAACCTTGTCCGCGCCAGCATTCAGCAAGTTGCGAATGTCCTGCACGGTGCGCACGCCACCGCCCACGGTCAGCGGGATAAACACCTGGCTGGCCATGCGCTCCACGGTATGCAGCGTGGTGTCGCGACCATCGACGCTGGCGGTGATGTCGAGAAAGGTAATCTCGTCGGCACCCTGTTCGTCGTAGCGGCGGGCGATTTCCACCGGGTCGCCGGCGTCACGGATGTTCTCGAACTTGACGCCCTTGACCACGCGACCGTTGTCGACGTCCAGGCAAGGGATGATGCGTTTGGCCAGCGCCATGGTCAGTCCTCAGCCGTTGTAGGCGTCGCAGTAAGCCTGGGCTTCAGCGACGTCCAGGGTGCCTTCATAGATCGCCCGGCCGGTGATGGCGCCGATGATCCCCGGCGCCTTCGCGTCCAGCAGCGACTTGATGTCGCCCAGGTTGTGGATACCGCCGGAAGCGATCACCGGGATCCTGGTGGCAGCGGCCAGCGCAGCGGTGAACGGTACGTTGCAGCCCTGCATCATGCCGTCTTTGGCGATGTCGGTATAAACGATAGCGGAGACGCCGTCGGCTTCAAACTGCTTGGCGAGGTCGATCACCTGGACGGTACTGATCTCGGCCCAGCCGTCGGTGGCGACGAAACCGTCCTTGGCGTCCAGGCCCACGATCACTTTGCCGGGGAACGCACGGCAGGCTTCGGCGACGAAGGCCGGGTCTTTCACGGCCTTGGTGCCGATGATCACGTAGCTCACGCCTGCTTTCACGTAGTGCTCGATGGTTTCCAGGGAGCGGATACCGCCGCCGATCTGGATCGGCAGGTTCGGGTAGCGCTTGGCGATCGCCGTGACGACTTCACCGTTGACCGGCTGGCCTTCGAACGCACCGTTCAAGTCCACCAGATGCAGACGACGGCAACCGCCTTCCACCCACTTGGCAGCCATGCTCACCGGGTCATCGGAGAACACCGTGGAATCTTCCATGCGGCCCTGGCGCAGACGTACGCAGGCGCCGTCCTTGAGATCGATAGCGGGAATAATCAGCATCTGGCAAACCTTATTCGATATTCAGCGTTGCTCGGGAAATCAGGGTTTCTCGAGCGCCCACAAGTCGCTTTCGATGCTTTCGAACCTTTCTTTAAGGTGCGTCTGCACATCGAAAATCGCCCTGTTGTAATAGTGCGGAGCAATTTCAGTGGTGAACAGTTCGAGGATTTCTGCGACCTCGAACGAGCCGAGCTTGAGCTCGAAGCGGTCTTCCATGAAACGCTTGATCTTGTCGGTGGCCTCACTCTCCTGCTGGGGAGTGAGGTTCAAGATCGGCGGCTTGACCTTCTTGGCCATTACCAGCGCCCGTCCCACGCGGCGAAGTTCTGCAGCAATTGCAGGCCATGGGTATGGCTCTTCTCCGGGTGGAATTGCACGGCAAAGCGCGAACCGTCGGCCAGGGCCGCGGCGAAGTCGACGCCATAGTGCCCGCCACCCACCACCTGGCGCGGGTTACCGGCGGCGATGTAATAGCTGTGTACGAAATAGAAACGCGCCAGGTCCGGCACTTCGTGCCACAGCGGGTGATCCACGGTCTGGCGCACTTCGTTCCAGCCCATGTGTGGCACCTTCAGGTGCTCGCCGTCTTCGTGCAGGTCCTTGCCGAAAAACTTCACCTGGCCCGGAAACAGACCGATGCAGTCGACGCCGTCGTTCTCTTCACTGCTGTCGAGCAAGGCTTGCATGCCCACGCAGATGCCGAGGAACGGCCGGTCCTGGCTGACTTCACGCACCAGGCTGTCGAAGCCCAGGCGGCGAATCTCGGCCATGCAGTCGCGAATCGCGCCAACCCCCGGGAACACCACCCGGTCGGCTTCGCGAATCACGTCGGCATCGCTGGTGATCAGCACCTTGCCGGCACCTACGTGCTCAAGGGCCTTGGCCACCGAGTGCAGGTTACCCATGCCGTAGTCGATAACCGCGACCGTCTGCATTACAGGACGCCCTTGGTCGACGGCATTTGCCCGGCCATGCGGTCATCCAGCTCCACGGCCATGCGCAGGGCACGGCCGAAAGCCTTGAACACGGTCTCGATCTGGTGGTGGGTGTTGGTGCCACGCAGGTTGTCGATGTGCAGGCTGACCAGGGCGTGGTTGACGAAACCCTGGAAGAATTCCTGGAACAGGTCGACGTCGAAGCCGCCCACGGTGGCGCGGGTGTACGGCACGTGCATCTGCAGGCCCGGGCGGCCGGAGAAGTCGATGACCACACGCGACAGCGCTTCGTCCAGCGGGACATAGGCGTGACCGTAGCGACGGATGCCTTTCTTGTCGCCGATGGCTTTGGCAAATGCCTGGCCCAACGTGATACCGACGTCTTCCACCGTGTGGTGGTCGTCGATATGCAGGTCGCCCTTGCTGACGATATCCAGGTCGATCAGCCCGTGACGGGCGATCTGGTCCAGCATGTGCTCAAGAAAAGGTACACCGATATCAAATCGGGCCTTTCCGGTGCCATCCAGGTTGATCGAGGCTTTGATCTGGGTTTCCAGAGTGTCGCGCTCGACGGACGCCTTACGTTCGGCCATCACCAGCTCCGCAAAATCATTGGGCGAAAAAGGCAGCCATTATAGGGGCGCGGGCGCTAAACAGAAACATCGGAGGGGATAAGACTGATGGAGTGTCGGGGATAGACATGTCAGTACAAGTGTGGGGGCAGCTTTGCGTGGGAGCGGGCTTGCTCGCGAAAGCGGTGTGTCAGCCAACATGGGCTGACTGGTCCATCGCATTCGCGAGCAAGCCCGCTCCCACAAGGGTTACGCGGTGTTAGTGGAACAGGACTGCGGTTTTCTGCAGGGTGACCCACACGCCCCACGCCAACGGAATGCCCACCGCCAGCCAGGCGGCAACCGCCAATGGCACGCTGCCGGAGGAGGCTTTCCACTCCAGCACGGTGCTGGAATCGGCGCCCTTGTCATGGCCCAGCGCCTGCTCGGCAGCCAGTTCGGCGTCGGTCATGAAGTACTTGTCTGCCACCGGCCGGACCAGCAGGTTGCAGATGAAGCCCAGCACCAGCAGGCCGGCGAGGATGTACAAGGTGATGTCGTAGGCGGCAGCGCGTTCAACGCCGATGCTCAACTGATACTCACGCAGGTAGTTCACCAGCACCGGACCCAATACGCCCGCCGCTGCCCAAGCGGTCAGCAGGCGACCGTGGATCGCACCCACCATTTGCGTACCGAACAGGTCCGCCAGGTAAGCCGGCACCGTCGCAAAACCACCGCCGTACATCGACAGGATGATGCAGAACGCCGCCACGAACAGCGCGACGTTACCCAGGTGACCCAGGTTCGGGATCAGCGCGTACAGGGCAAAGCCCAATGCGAAGAACACGAAGTAGGTGTTTTTACGGCCCAGGTAGTCGGAGAACGATGCCCAGAAGAACCGGCCACCGATGTTGAACAGGCTCAACAGACCGGTAAAGCCGGCTGCGATGGCCGCGATGGAAGCCAGTTGGCCGGCATCCAGTTGGCCAAATGCCAGGCCGTTACCCAGCAACTTGCCGCCGAACACTTCCTGCAGCAGCGGCGAAGCCATGCCGAGGATGCCGATGCCGGCAGACACGTTCAGGCACAGCACCAGCCACACCAGGCGGAATTGCGGGGTTTTCCAGGCCACGTTCACGTGCACGTGACGATGGGTGATCATCGCGTTGCTGGCTTTTTTCGCCGGGGCAGTCCAGCCCTCAGGCTTCCAGCCGGTAGGCGGAACGCGGTAGGACAAGGCGCCGCCGATCATGAACACGAAGTAGATCACGGCCATGACCACGAAGCTCTGCCACACGCCAACGCTGGTCGGCGAGGCAAAGTGGCCCATCAAGGCGGCTGCCAGCGGGGCACCCACCATCGCGCCGCCGCCGAAGCCCATGATCGCCATGCCGGTAGCCATGCCGCGCTTGTCCGGGAACCACTTGATCAGGGTCGAGACCGGCGAGATATAGCCCAGGCCCAGGCCGATACCGCCAATGACCCCGGAGCCGATCCACATCAGCCAGATCTGGTGGGTATAGATCCCCAGCGCGGAGATCAGCAGGCCGCCACACCAGCACAAGGCCGAAACGACACCAGCCTTGCGTGGCCCGGCGTGTTCCAGCCAGCCGCCCCAGATCGCCGCAGAGCAGCCGAGGAAGATGAAGAACAGGGTGTAGATCCAGCCCAGCATGGAGATGGGCCAGTCGCATTGCGACGAGAAGACCTGGCTGATGAAGCTCATGTCCGGCGCGCAGGCGACCGGTGCGGTGATCCCCAGCGCCTTGGACAACGGCAGCCAGAACACCGAAAAACCGTAGGCCATGCCGATACACAGGTGGATCGCCAGGGCGGCCGGTGGTACCAGCCAACGGTTGAACCCGGGCTTGGCGATAATGCGTTCCTTGGACAGGAACGCAGGCTGTGCAGCAGTATTACCCGCCGCAGTGCTAGTGCTCATTGATGTTTCCCCCAGTTATTAGTATGTGTCCGTCGGGCGCTCTCTCCCTCGGCCTTACACGCAAGGCGTGGCCGTTTTGTTGAGTAAAGCTCCTTTTAAACGCGACGTTTAGTCGCAGACGGCAGACGAACATGCGCAGATTAGCATCTGTGGATGACAGAAAAACCAAACTGACATCACCTTTCTGGAGTTATCTGATTTGTTTGACGCCATGTAACGATCCCTAAACAGCCATAGGGCTACGAGCGTTATACTCTTCGGCTAAATTTTAAAATCGACATACAAGGACTCGCCCATGAAAGCGTTCGGCAAAATCCTGGGTCTGGTACTTCTCGGGCTGTTGCTGATCATTGTGGCTCTAGGCTTTGCCCTGACCCATCTCTTCGATCCCAACGACTACAAAGACGAGATTCGCCAGATTGCCCGCGACAAGGCCCACATCGAGCTGACGCTCAATGGCGACATCGGCTGGAGCCTGTTCCCCTGGCTTGGTCTTGAATTGCACGAGGCCAGCGTTGCGACCCTGACCAATCCGAGCCAACCGTTTGCCGACCTGCAGATGCTCGGCCTGTCGGTGCGCGTACTGCCGCTGCTGCGCCGTGAAGTGCAGATGAGCGATGTACGTGTCGAAGGCCTGAACCTGCGCCTGAACAAAGACGTGCATGGCCACGGCAACTGGGAAGACATCGGCAAGAATGTGCCAGACCCGGCTACCGCCGCCGCCACGCCTGCCGTGGCTGAAGCGGCCACACCGCCCAAGCCTGAAAAGCCGCCGCAGCCGATCCGCCTGGACATCGACAGCCTGACCATCAACAACGCCCGCGTCGAATACAACGACGAGCAGACCGGCAAGCAGTTCAGCGCCGAAAGCATCCAGCTGAGTGCCGGCGCCGTGCACGAAGGTGCAAGCATCCCGGTCAAACTCACCGCGTTCTTCGGCACCAACCAGCCGCTGATGCGCGTCAAGACCGAGGTCAACGGCAACCTGCGCATTCAGCGCGCCCTCAAGCGCTACCAGTTCGAAGACATGAAGGTCACTGGTGAAGCCACCGGCGAGCCGCTGCAAGGCAAGACCGTGACCTTTTCGACCCAGGGCCAATTGCTGGTGGACCAGTCTGCGAATATCGCCGAATGGACCGGCATGAAGTTGTCGCTGAACCAACTGCGCGCCCTGGGCGAGCTGAAGGTCAACGACCTGGACAAGACTCCACAGCTCAGCGGCGCCCTGTCGATTGCCCAGTTTGACCTGGCCAAGTTCCTCGACAGCGTCGGCAACCCGCTGCCACCGATGGCCGCCGGCAGCCTGAGCAAGGTCGAACTGGTCAGCCGCCTCAAGGGCACGCCGACCAGCCTGGCGCTTGAAGACCTCAACCTGAAACTCGACGACAGCACCTTCACCGGTCGCGTGGCCGTGGATGATTTCGCCAGGCAATCCCTGCGGGTGCAGCTCAAGGCCGATACGTTCAACGCCGACAACTACCTGCCGGCCAAGTCCGAAGCCGCCAAGGGCGCTGCGGCCGCGCGCCAGGCTGAAGTGCAGAACAGCGAAGCCGGCGCCATGGCGGCCGGTGGCACCACACCGCTGCCGGACGCCCCGACCAAAGCCGCCTGGAGTACCGACAAGCTGCTGCCGCTGACCCGCCTGCGCACCCTGGACGTAAACGCCGACCTGTCCTTTGGCCAACTGACCCTGAGCAAGCTGCCGATCCAGAATGCCGCCCTGAAAGCCTCCGGCCTCGATGGCCAGCTCAAGCTCGATACCTTGAGCGGCGGCCTCTACAACGGCACCTTCCAGGCCAACGGCAACCTTGACGTGCGCCAGGACATCCCGCTGCTGGCGCTGCAAACCCGCATCAAGCAGGTACCGGTCGAACGCATCCTGCAAGCCCAGGGGCAGAACCCGCCGGTGAAGGGCCAGCTCACCCTCGACAGCAACCTCAACGGACGCGGCAATAGCCAGAAAGCCCTGATCGACAGCCTCAACGGTACCGCCAGCTTCGCGATCAACAACGGCGTGCTGCTCAACGCCAACATCGAGCAACAGCTGTGCACCGGCATCGCCCTGCTCAACCGCAAGACCCTCAGCGGCGACCAGCGCGGCAAGGACACCCCGTTCCAGGAACTCAAGGGCAACCTGACCTTCCGCAATGGTGTGGCCAGCAACCCCGACCTGAAAGTGCGCATCCCGGGCCTGACCGTCAACGGCGACGGTGACGTCGACCTGCGCGTGCTGGGCATGGACTACCGCGTCGGCATTATCGTCGAAGGCGACCAGCGCGACGTGCCGGACCCGGCTTGCCAGGTGGGCTCCAATTTCCAGAACATCGAAGTCCCGCTGCGCTGCCGTGGCCCGCTGGAACTGGGCGCCAAGGCCTGCCGCCTGGACAAGGACGGCTTGAGCCAGGTCGCCATCAAGGCGGCGGGCAACAAGCTCAGCGAGAAGCTTGAACAGAAGCTCGACAAGGTCAATCCACAGCTGAAAGACGCGCTTAAAGGCCTGTTCAAACGATGAGAAACGAGCAGTTTTCAACGGCGGTGCTCGACTGGTACGACCGCCACGGTCGCCATGACCTGCCCTGGCAACAGGGCATCACGCCTTACCGGGTGTGGGTCTCGGAGATCATGTTGCAGCAGACCCAGGTCAGCACCGTGCTGAACTACTTCGACCGGTTCATGGCGTCCTTGCCAACGGTCGAAGCCCTGGCTGCCGCGCCGGAAGACGAAGTGCTGCACCTGTGGACCGGGCTGGGTTACTACACCCGGGCGCGCAACCTGCAAAAGACCGCGAAGATCGTCGTTGCCGAATATGGCGGCGAGTTTCCCCGTGACGTCGAAAAACTCACCGAACTGCCCGGCATTGGCCTGTCCACCGCGGGTGCGATTGCCAGCCTGAGCATGGGCCTGCGAGCGCCGATCCTCGATGGCAACGTCAAACGCGTGCTGGCGCGCTTTACCGCGCAAGAGGGTTACCCGGGCGAGCCGAAGGTCGCCAAACAGCTGTGGGCCACCGCAGAGCGCTTTACGCCCCATGACCGCGTCAACGCCTACACCCAGGCCATGATGGACATGGGCGCCACCCTCTGCACCCGCAGCAAGCCCAGCTGCCTGCTGTGCCCGCTGGAAAAGGGCTGCGAAGCGCACCTGCTCGGCCTGGAAACCCGCTACCCGATCCCCAAGCCACGCAAGACCGTGCCCCAGAAGCGCACGCTGATGCCGATGCTGGCCAATGGCGAGGGCGCGATCCTGCTTTACCGTCGCCCCTCCACAGGCCTGTGGGGCGGTTTGTGGAGCCTGCCGGAGCTGGATGACCTGGCCGACCTGGAACACCTGGCCAACCAGCACTCGCTGGCGCTGGGCAAACACCAGGAGCTGCCGAGCCTGATCCACACCTTCAGCCACTTCCAACTGGCTATCGAACCCTGGCTGGTCCAGGTCCAGGAGTCTGCCCATCACGTGGCCGAGGCTGACTGGCTCTGGTATAACCTCGCCACCCCGCCGCGCCTGGGCCTTGCCGCCCCGGTGAAAAAACTGCTGAAGCGCGCGGCTGAAGTATTGAACGCAGGAGTTCCGTCATGACCCGCACCATCATCTGCCGCAAGTACCACGAAGAACTGCCCGCCCTGGAGCGCGCCCCGTTCCCTGGCGCCAAGGGCCAGGACATTTTCGACAACGTCTCCGCCAAGGCCTGGGCTGACTGGCAAAAGCACCAGACCCTGTTGATCAACGAAAAGCGCCTGAACATGATGAACGCCGAAGACCGCAAATACCTGCAGGACGAGATGGACAAGTACTTTTCCGGCGAGGATTACGCCAAGGCCGACGGCTACGTGCCACCTGCTGAATAATTGATCAAATTTGGGGGTTGGCCCGTAAGCGACGGTAATAATTAAATATTTTTTGAAAACTTGCTTGACGACCCCCTGAAAAACCCGTTTAATGCGCCCCGTTGCCCAGATAGCTCAGTCGGTAGAGCAGGGGATTGAAAATCCCCGTGTCGGCGGTTCGATTCCGTCTCTGGGCACCACTAATTAGCTTCAGGTGGTGCAAACGTCATCTGAAACACACAAAAAACCCGCCTGGTGCGGGTTTTTTGTTGCCTGGCGTTTTTGACTCCTTCAGCCCCCGCCCCGCATCAACGTCAACACCGCAACCCGCTCCTGCTCGGAGATGTGAAAACCACTCTCCTCCACGCGCGCAATCCAATCCTGCGCCGAGAGCGACTCGCCAAAACGCACCAGGCGTCCGTAGCGCCTGAACACAGCCTCCAGCACGCTGATCATCGAGGGGTAGCTGCAGCCTCCGTCAAAACAGATGCTGAGGCCGCCAAGCCAGGAACGGCCGATCACGTGGGCACTACCGACGCTCTCGGCACCGGCATACTCAAAATCCATTTTTACTGCTTCCATGTCGCACCCAAACTCATCACCACGAAAGTACCCAAGCCTAGCAGGCGCCTGTTTTGCGGCAGGCTGCAAAGCGCTCCAATCAGACCAACCGGTCATCCAGGCGGCGACCATACAGTAAGACGATCCAAAGTGCCGGTTATCAACACCTCATTCCGACCCCATTGATCCATCCTTAATTCCCCAGTGATCGCCACTCTCGTCGGCGTCACCACCGACAAGGATGTCAAGGCGACTGAGTCACTTCACCAGGAACACCAGCAGCGGGTTGTCATTCAACCGCCCATTGAACACCGGCGCCATGTGTTCCAGCGGCGTGCCGCTGAGCAATGCGGTTTGCTTGCGCTCCACAATCACCCAGGCGGGGCGCGGTAGCGTATCCACCAGCAAGGGTTGGTTGCGCCCGATGAACAGCGGCTGCTCGTCGTGATCCAGGTTCATGATGTAGCGAATCGCCCAGGTGTCCTTGGCCAGATCGACGAACACCAGGGTCCCGGGATTATCGGCACGCAGCTTTTCCACCGCGCTTACGAAGTTCCTGGTGTCGAATTGCAGGTCCTTGGCCGGCTCCACAACCTTCACCAGCACCAGCCATTGGGTGGCCAGCGCAATCAGGCTGAGCACCACCAGGCGCTGGCCGAGATTGCCCTGCAAACGGCGCCAGGCAATCACGGCTGCGAGTTGCAGCACGATCAGCACACCCACCAGCGCCGGCACTGAAACGTCCGGCCAGTAGCCGTGCTTGTGCCACAGATGCCGACAGACAAACACCACGACAATGCCCAGCACCGGCAGGACCGCCACCAGGCACTCATAGCCACGCCGCACGCCGAGCAACCAGCCCTGGGCCTGGAGCAAGCCATAGGCGGCCACCGCGGCAAACATCGGGACCATGGGCACGATGTAGTAGGCGCGCTTGAAGTGCGGCACCGACAAGCCCAGCAAAATCATCAGGCCGCAGGCGGCCAAGCGCAGCATCAACTGCACATCGGCATCGTCGTGGCGGGCCGACCATTTGTGGCGCAGGGCAATCATCGTCGCCAGGGCCAGCGGCACCACCGGGAAATAGCGGTACAGGCTCAGCTTGAAGTAGAAGTAGAACGCCTCACCGGTTTCATCAAGGCGCCCGGTGAATTGCATCCGCAGCACATCATCGACGAAAGCATCGCCCCCGCTGATCCGCGCCAGTTTCAACAGCGCCCACCAACAGCCGGCCAGCAGGATCAAACCGACCACGCCGTGGGCAATCACCTTTTTCAGCAGTGCAATCCGCTCTTGCCGCGTACGAGCGGTGCCCAGCGCCCAGTAGACACAGGCCACCCCGCACACCTCGATCAACCCCAGCGGCCCGCGAATTGCAAACGCCACCACGAACAACGGAAAGATCGCATATTGGCGCAGCCGCGAGCCCAGGCGCTCACCGGTATGCAGCAGGTAGAAACACCCCAGGCACAACAACGAGATCATCTGGTCCAGGCACACCGAGCGCGACTTCTCCAGCAACTGGGCAGTCAATGCGGTGAGCAGCACCGTCAGCAGCGCCCACGCCCGGCCCGACGGCACCAGCAAGCGGTAGATCAGCGCCATGACCCCGGCAGACGCCAGGGCGGTGGGCATCACGTTAGCCAGGTCGTTGGGCGCGCCGAATAAACGGGCAAAGAGGTAGCTGAGGTAGGTCGCGGTGCCCGGATAGTCCGGGTAAGGCTCACCGTAGGTGGTAGGAAACAGGCTCGCGCCGTGGCGAAACATCTCTTGCATGAACACGGCCCAGCGGCCGTCGAAGCCCTGTGGCTGCTGGTCCCAGATGCCCAGGGTAAACAGCAGCAAGGCGATGAGGAAAATACCCAGCGATTCCATTCGAAAGCGATTGTGTTGATCCATTATTCAGCCTGTCAGGTGGGGTAAACCGGCTCATGTTGCCGAACGCCACCCTGAATAAGCCCTGAACGGAATCAAACATTCATCCGCCTAACGACGAGCGGGCCAGATCAGCAGCGGCAACAGGCGGATATAGAGTAGCTCCCCTACCAATTCCACCAGGGTTTGCGTGATCACCGCTGCAGCAGCGAGCCCGCGGATCTCTTCGGGCAACGCCAACGCCAGCGGCAGCACCACCAGGGAATTACGCGTGGAGGCGCTGAAGGTGACCGCCCGCGCCGTGGGCGCCGATAGCTTGAACAGGCGCGAAGCCAGCGCCCCCATCAGCGGGGCCAGCAACAGGAAGCCGATATACACCGGGATCACCGGCGCCAGCAGGCCGATATCGCGGACCACGGCGGTGATCTGCGAACCGATCACCACCATCAGCACCAGCGCCATGGCCGGCACGGGCAGCCAGGCCCAGGCATCGTTCCAGGCACTGACGACCGGTGAGCGCCGGGACTGGGAAGTGGTCAGCACCGCCAGAATCATGGGGGCAACGATCAGCAGCAGGAAGGCCTCGACAAACGGCCCCACTGCAACCACCACCTGCGACTGCGCCCCCAGCATCAACCCCAGGTAGACCGGCAACAGCAGCAGTTGCAGCAACAACAGAATCGGGGTCGCTGCCAGCATCAACCGCGAGTCACCCTTGCCGATATGGGTAAACACCACCACGTAGTCGATGCACGGCGTCAACAGCACCAGCAACGCACCCACCAGGATCGCAGGGTGTTCCACCAGGCCCCGAGTCAGCGCCCACACCAGCAGCGGAATCAGGATGAAGTTGGCCAGCAGCAACGCGCCCATGAAGTGTTTGTTGCCCAGCCCCTGGCGCAGGTCCAGAAACGGGATTTGCAGGAACATCGCGTACATCAGCACGGCGATGGCGGGCGTAACCAGGGCGGCCACACCTTGAGCCATGGAGGGCGCCAGCAGGCCGACAACGGCAGCCAGCACCACGCTGGCGAAGTAGATCGGGATCTGGTTTTGTTCGAGGGTGTCGCGGGTCATGGGCCGGCTCTGGTGGGCGAAAGGGTCTAAGCCTAGGCATCTGTGCCGCTCAGGTCGAGCCTCAGAAAAATCCCCGGGGTCTTCATAGCAGAAATTTGTTAGTTTCGACTTCTCATAAAACTGCGCACGGGCCTTTGACACCCCATCGAAAGCGCAATGATCGAGCCTGTTCATGAACCTGCCAGTCCGACCTCAAGCCGAAGCATTCCGCGAGCCCACAGCCGATGGGCATTCCATCGGCGGCTTCACGTGGCGCCATCCGCGCACAGACGTTGAACGCCCGGTCGTCATCATCAACGCCGCCACCTCCGTACGCTGCCGTCACTACTCACGGTTTGCCGATTACCTGTTTGCCAATGGCTTCGACGTCATCACCTACGACTACCGCGGCATCGGCGAATCCCGCAGCGGCTCGCTGAAAGGGTTCAAGGCCTCGTGGTCGGATTGGGGCGTGCTGGACTTCGAAGCGATCCTGCAGCGGGCCCAGCGGGAGTTTGCCGGCCAACCGATTGATGTGGTCGGGCACAGTTTTGGCGGATGTGCGGCGGGACTCGGGGCTTCCGGCGCAGTGATTCGGCGCCTGGTGACGGTAGGCGCGCAGTTTGCCTACTGGCGCGACTACGAGGCGAGCGGGCGCTGGCGGATGCTTGCCAAATGGCATGTGGTGATGCCGCTGGTGACAGCGGTTTTTGGCTACTTCCCGGGCAAACGCATAGGCTGGCTGGAGGATACCCCGGCGGGCGTGGTACGCGACTGGAGTACGCCGACGCCGAGTTATGAAAAACGTCCGAGTGGGCGAGCCTTGCCCGAGTTGCCGTTTTCGCGGGTGAAGGCACAGATATTGGCCATCAGCATTACCGACGATCCGTTTGGTACCGTCGCAGCAATCGAACGCCTGCTGGGTTACTTCGACGGCAGCGAGCGCACGCATCTGCGAATCGCGCCTGAAGATATCGGCGAAAAAGAGGTCGGACACTTCGCATTCTTTCGCAGCCAGTATCAAGATCGGTTGTGGCCGATTGCATTGGCTTGGCTGCAAAGGGGAGAGTTGGCCAACGGCACGCCGGGGCGCCAAGTGACGGATCGCACCTAGAAAGCCTTGGGATTTCTCCAGACCTGCGCTTCAATACCCCACCCCCAGATCCTGACACCAAGGACGTGAGCCCATGGCTTCGCCGAACAAGCAGCAAAAACGCGCCCACCGGGCAAAAGCCAAGGCCAAGCAGAATCGCACCCAACGCGCCGTCGCCACCAAGCCGGATGCCTTTGCCGGCGATGACAGCCGCATTGATCTTGAATCGGTGGATTTGACCGAGCTGTTCCTGGAGATGCGCACCGCTGGCGAAACCAGCCAGCAGGCGCTGTGTGCCGTGTTCCTGGCGCACCCGCTGCTGGCAGTGGTACTGGAGCAGGAAGGCGAAGAAGAAGCGACGGACTTTATCCTCGCGGCGCTGATCGAGTATCGCCAGTGGGCCACGGATACCGAGGATGAAGCGGCAGCGCTGGCGTGGATTGAGTCGCCGGAATTCCAGGCCGATTACGTCGCGGCGTCACAGGCGCTGGTGAATTCCGAAGACTGATACAAAACGAAATGTGGGAGCCGGGCTTGCCCGCGATAGCGGCGTGTCAGTCGATACATGTGTTGACTGACACACCGCCATCGCGGGCAAGCCCGGCTCCCACAGTGTTTTGCAGTGTTTGATGAATCGTATTTCAATCCATCAGTTAAGCACCGCCGCCCCAACCTTCCGGCCCTTGCGCCGACGCGACACCATCAGCCCCGCCGCAACGACCAGCAAGCTCAGGATCCCGGTGGCAATGATCTCCACCTGATGCGCTTCCTGGAACAACATGATCGTCAGCACGCCCACGATGAACACGATCACCGCATACGTCAGGCCCGGGAACAGCCACATCTTGAAGGCAATCTTCTCGCCCGCTTCCGTGCGTTTCTGGCGCATGCGCAGTTGCGACACGGCGATCACCAGGTACACCAGCAGCGCGATGGCGCCGGAGCTGGCCAGCAGGAATTCAAACACCGCCGCCGGTGCCACGTAGTTGGCGAATACCGCCAGGAACGCCGCACCGGTAGACAGCAACACCGCCCAGTAAGGCGTGCCGCTCTTGTTGGTGATCTTGGACACCGCCGGTGCATCACCGCGACGGCCCAGGGAGAACATCATGCGCGAAGCGGTGTACAGCGCCGAGTTCAGGCAACTGGTCACGGCCACCAGCACCACCAGGTCAACGATCAGCTTGGCATTCGGGATGCCCATGCGTTCCAGCACGGTCTGGTAGGAACCGACCGCTGCCAGCGCAGGATCATTCCACGGCACCAGGGCCACGACGATGAAGATCGACACCAGGTAGAACAAGCCGATCCGCCAGATCACCGAGTTGGTGGCCTTGGAAATCTGCTGGCCCGGGTTCTTCGATTCAGCGGCCGCGATGGTCACGATCTCGGTGCCCATGAACGAGAACATGGTGGTCAGGATCGCCGCCAATACCGCGCCCATGCCGTTGGGCAGGAAGCCCTGGGTGTCGAACAGGTGCGAAACGCCGCTGACCTGACTGCCCGGCAGGAAGCCGAAGATCGCCAGGATGCCGAGGATCACAAACCCGATGATCGCCACCACTTTGATCAGCGCAAACCAGAACTCGAACTCGCCGTAGTTCTTCACACTGAACAGGTTGGTCGCGGTCAGCAGCAAGGTAATGATCAGGGTGAAGGCCCAGATCGCCACGCCGGGGAACCAGGCGTGCAGGATGGTCGCGGCAGCGTTGGCTTCCAGCGGAATCACCAGCACCCAGAACCACCAGTACAACCAGCCGATGGTGAAACCGGCCCAGTGCCCGATCGCACGGTCGGCATAAGTAGAAAACGAACCCGTGTCCGGCGATGCCACGGCCATCTCGGCCAGCATGCGCATCACCAACACCACCAGCGTACCGGCGGCGGCATAAGCCAGCAGCACGGCCGGGCCCGCCGCAGCAATCGCGTGGCCGGAGCCCACAAACAACCCGGCACCGATAACGCCGGCAATCGACAGCATGGTGACGTGACGCGGTTTGAGCCCCTGTTCGAGGTCATTGGAGCTTTGCGTACTACTCATTGACACACCTTTGCGAGGAATTGCGAATACGGTCCACCCGGTCTGGCGTCTTTCTCGTGAAAAGAAACCAACGGGGCGTTCTTTATTTTTTACGCAAGATTTGCGCCAAAATGTTACAGAGCCGCGATTGACGCGGGCTGTAGGGAAACTCAATAGCTCTCGTAAGTCACTGACACTAATGGCATTCCGCTATAGCGTTACTGTGCGACTCACTTGAAAGACGAATCAGCGCACCAAAAACACACACAATTTGTGCGTGACGCCCCATAAAAGGGCTGATAAGGACCGTTCGCCGGTTTAACCCTTCCAACACCCGGCCAAAGCTGGCACCATCGCGCCCTTTTTTACGCGAAACCTGTAGGAATACTGGTTCAAACGGCTGTTCGGTTGTTGATGGCGCGACACACTGCTGTGCCGATGCGACACCCTGCCGCAGACCGTCTGTTTACCGCCTGCAGGGCTGTTGGCTGTCATCCGGACGCTATGCTAGCTTGGCGCCTCGCCAGGAAGGCGGGCCAACAGCAGGAGCGCAATGAACACAATGAGGACCGCACATGGCTGAGGCCACGCCCGCGCTTGAAATCCGCAACTTGCATAAACGCTATGGTGAGCTGGAGGTGCTTAAAGGTATCTCGCTGACCGCCCGCGACGGCGATGTGATCTCGATCCTGGGTTCCTCCGGTTCCGGCAAGTCCACGTTCCTGCGCTGCATCAACCTGCTGGAAAACCCGCACCAGGGGCAAATCCTGGTGGCTGGTGAAGAGCTCAAGCTCAAGGCTGCGAAAAACGGCGAACTGGTGGCCGCCGACGGCAAACAGATCAACCGCCTGCGCAGCGAAATCGGTTTTGTGTTTCAAAACTTTAACCTGTGGCCGCACATGAGCGTCCTCGACAACATCATCGAGGCCCCGCGCCGCGTGCTCGGCCAGAGCAAGGCCGAAGCCACTGAAATCGCCGAAGCCTTGCTGGCCAAGGTCGGCATCAGTGACAAGCGTCATGCCTACCCCGCGCAACTGTCCGGCGGCCAGCAACAACGCGCCGCGATCGCACGCACCCTGGCCATGCAGCCCAAAGTCATCCTGTTCGACGAGCCCACATCGGCCCTTGACCCGGAAATGGTTCAGGAAGTACTTAATGTGATCCGCGCCCTGGCCGAAGAAGGCCGCACCATGCTGCTGGTCACCCATGAAATGGGCTTTGCCCGCCAGGTGTCCAGTGAAGTGGTGTTCCTGCACCAGGGCCTGGTCGAAGAGCAAGGATCGCCACAGCAGGTATTTGAAAACCCACTTTCGGCGCGCTGCAAACAATTCATGTCCAGCAACCGCTAACGGAGCAACATGCATGCAGAACTATAAAAAATTCCTCTTGGCCGCCGCTGTTTCGATGGCGTTCAGCGCCACGGCGATGGCTGAAACCTTGAAAATGGGGATCGAAGCGGCCTACCCGCCGTTTAACAATAAAGATGCCAGCGGCAACGTCGTCGGCTTCGACAAGGACATCGGCGACGCCCTGTGCGCCAAGATGAAAGTCGAGAAGTGCGAAGTGTATGTCTCCGACTGGGACGGCATCATCCCGGCCCTGAATGCCAAGAAGTTCGACTTCCTGGTCTCCTCGCTGTCCATCACCGATGAACGCAAGCAGGCCGTCGACTTCACCGACCCGTACTACTCCAACAAGCTGCAGTTCATCGCGCCCAAAGCCAACAAAGACTTCAAGACCGACGCGGACTACCTGAAGGGCAAGATCATCGGTGCACAGCGCGCAACGCTGGCCGGTACCTACCTGGAAGACAAGCTGCCGGACACCACCGCCAAGCTCTACGACACCCAGGAAAACGCCTACCTCGACCTGACTTCCGGCCGCCTGGACGGGATGCTCGCCGACAAGTACGTGCAGTACGAGTGGCTGAAAAGCAAAGACGGCTCCGCCTACGAATTCAAGGGCGACCCGGTGGTCGAGAGCGACAAGATCGGTATCGCCGTACGCAAAGGCGACCCGCTGCGCGAGCGCTTGAACAAAGCCCTGGCTGAAATCAAGGCCGACGGCACCTACAAGAAGATCAACGACAAGTACTTCCCTTTCAGTATCGAGTGATCCTGAATGGCCTGCCCGGCGTGCTCGCTTGAGTGCGCCGGTCCTGAGCTTTGCCTTGCGAAACGACTAAACCATGAATTTCGACCTCTACGGATTCGGCCCGGCGCTCGCCGCCGGCGCGCTGATGACCGTCAAGCTGGCGCTCACCGCCCTGTGCCTCGGGCTGGTGCTCGGGCTGGCCGGCGCCCTGGCCAAGACTTCCCCGTACAAGCCGCTGCAATGGCTTGGCGGCAGCTACTCCACCCTGGTTCGCGGTATCCCGGAACTGCTGTGGGTCCTGCTGATCTACTTCGGCACGGTCAACCTGATGCGCTCCCTCGGGGAGCTTTTCGGCAACCCCGACCTTTCCCTCAGCGCTTTCGCCGCCGGGGTGATCGCCCTGGGCCTGTGCTTTGGCGCCTACGCCACGGAAGTCTTCCGCGGCGCGATCCTGGCCATTCCCAAGGGCCACCGTGAAGCCGGTGTCGCACTGGGCTTGTCGAAGGTCCGGATCTTCACCCGCTTGATCATGCCGCAGATGTGGCGCATCGCGCTGCCGGGCCTGGGCAACCTGTTCATGATTCTGATGAAGGACACCGCGCTGGTCTCGGTGATCGGCCTGGAAGAAATCATGCGCCACGCGCAGATCGGCGTGACCGTCACCAAGCAGCCCTTCACCTTCTTTATGGTCGCGGCCTTCATGTACCTGGGCCTCACTGTCCTGGCGATGACCGGCATGCACTTCCTGGAAAAACGTGCCGCGCGCGGCTTTGCGAGGAGCACGCAATGAGTGGCGACTACAGCTGGCTGTCGCATTTCGACCTGGGCCTGAACTGGGCCGTGATCATCAAATGGCTGCCGAAACTGGCCCAGGGCGCAACCCTGACCCTGGAGCTGGTGGCCATCGCCGTGATCGCCGGCCTGCTGCTGGCAATCCCGCTGGGCATCGCCCGCTCGTCACGCCTGTGGTACGTGCGCACCCTGCCCTACTGCTACATTTTCTTCTTCCGCGGCACGCCGCTGCTGGTGCAGCTGTTCCTGGTGTACTACGGCCTGGCACAGTTCGACGCCGTGCGTGAGAGTTTCATGTGGCCGTACCTGCGGGACCCGTTCTGGTGCGCCACCGCCACCATGACCCTGCACACCGCCGCCTATATCGCCGAGATCCTGCGCGGCGCGATCCAGGCCATCCCGCCGGGTGAAATCGAAGCCGCGCGGGCGCTGGGCATGTCCAGGCCCAAGGCGCTGTTCTACATCATCCTGCCGCGTGCCGCGCGCATCGGCCTGCCGGCCTACAGCAACGAAGTGATCCTGATGCTCAAGGCCAGCGCCCTGGCCAGTACCGTGACCCTGCTGGAACTGACCGGCATGGCCCGCACGATCATTGCCCGCACCTACCTGCCGGTGGAGATCTTCTTCGCTGCCGGGTTGTTCTACCTGCTGATGTCGTACGTTTTGGTGCGCTTCTTCAAGCTGCTGGAGCGCTGGTTGCGGGTCGATGCCTGCCAGGGCCGCTGACGCCTTGTTGACGGGTGAGCAACTGCTCGCCCGCTTCCAGGCGCTGGATGCGTTCCTCACCGAACATCAAGGGCTGTGGCGACCACGGCCCTTTACCCATCTGCAATTGCCGTGGGAAACCCAGCATCCCGAACTGGCCCATTGGTTGCACCAGCGCTCGCTGGCCGAAGCGGAAAGCAGCCATAACCAGCCTCACCACTTGCCGGCGCCTGCGCCTTTCCCTGAGCTGGCCATGCAGTCGCTGAATCTCAGCGCTGTGGATAACTTACCGTCCCGCCCGCTACCCGCCGCCCGCCATCGCCTGAACGTCGATGTACCCGGCCGCAAATGGCAGCAGATCGAAGCCTTCGGCGCCGCACTGCAATTTCGCCACCCCCCCGAACACTGGCTCGACTGGTGTGCCGGCAAGGGCCACCTCGGCCGCCGCCTGTTGCAACCCGGGCAGCAACTGACCTGCCTGGAATACGACCCGGCCCTCATCGCCTCAGGGCAAGCCCTCAGCGAACACCATCAATTGCCCGTCACCCATCGCCTGCAAGATGTGATGGCCGACGTACAGATCAGCCGCGACCAAACCCCGGTGGCACTGCACGCCTGCGGCGACCTGCATGTGCGCCTGCTCCAGCTGGCCAGCGCCGCCGGCTGCCAGCAGTTGGCCGTGGCGCCCTGCTGCTACAACCGCATCCGCGCCGAGCAGTACCAGCCGCTGTCGATTGCCGCCCAGGCGTCGTCACTGCATTTATCGGTGGAAGACCTCGGCCTGCCGCTGAGCGAAACCGTTACCGCAGGCGCGCGGGTGCGTCAGCAGCGCGATACGTCGATGGCCAGGCGCCTGGGTTTTGATGTTCTGCAGCGGCAACTGCGCGGGAGCGATGCTTACCTGCCCACTCCGTCCCTGCCCGCGAGTTGGCTGGCCAAGCCGTTCGCCGACTACTGCCGCGAACTGGCGGCCCTCAAGGGATTATCCACAGGGGAACAGGATTGGTCGGCACTGGAGGCCCAAGGCTGGCAGCGCTTGGCACAGGTGCGAAACCTGGAATTAGTGCGTGGTCTGTTTCGGCGCCCGCTGGAAATGTGGCTGGTGCTGGACCGGGCATTGTTTCTCGAAGAAAACGGTTACAGGGTTCAAGTCGGCAGCTTCTGCGAAACACCGCTCACCCCGCGCAACCTGATGCTGCTCGCCGAGCGCAATTAAAGGGCATTTTGTCGCAGCGTGCCCTGTGGATAACTCTGTTGATGGAATTCTGGCAGAGGCCCTGCCGGCAAGCTTCGCGGCGCAAAATGCTGACTGGTCATTTTTTGTTCACAAAATAAAACGCACGCAAAACAGGCAGTTGCAGCGTGATGAGAACCGCTCCGCAAAATTGCGGTTTGATGACAGGTCGAACCAACCGATTGTGCATAAGCATCTGAGGTTAGCGGCATAACCCGGGCTTTTCAGTGGGCAACCAGCAGGCGGCAAAGCGCGTTTATATCGTCACAGGCCATGCTTGCGGCTTGGTTATCCAGCGGATCGCTGCCAAAAGCCAGGGCCTCGCTGATCGCCGGATCCCGATGCACCACCTCCAACAGGCTGTCACCCAGGCGCTTCCTGAACACCTCGACCATGTCCAGGCTGAAGCCCGAGGTCTCGTCGAGTTGGTTGATCACGAAGTGGCAACGCAGCGCCGGCCGATCATCAAGGTGTGGCGCCAGCAACTGCTCCATCTGCTCCAGGGTGCCAAGGGAAGCCGCATCCGCCTGGGCGATGACCAGCACCACATCGGCCACGTTCAGTGCCTGATGCAGGTAGACGTTATTACCCGCCGGGGTGTCGATGATCACCGTGTCCTGCTCACCCAAGCCCAGGGCCGACAAATGTTGCGCCAGCCAATGCGGCTCCTGTTTCAGCCAGCGCTGGAGGTCTTCCTGCTGACGGATATCGGTTTCGCCAAACGTGATCACCTGGCAACCGGCAAAGCCTGAATGAAGGATCTGGCTCCAGCGCTCGTTGTGCAGGCTGGTGCGCCCGATGCCGGGCAAGGTATGGCTCAGGCCGAAGTGGTGATAGAGCGCGTTTTGCGGGTCCAGGTCCAGCGCCACCACTGGCTGTCCCAGGCGCTGCAAACCGCTGCTCAGCGCGGTGGCCAGGGTGCTGCGGCCGACGCCGCCATTGACCGAAACCAGCGCTACCACCTTCGCCCGGATGTTCGCGGCTTCGCGGGACTGCTCGTTGGCACAAGGGGAATGTCGGGAGAACGACGCGCCACTGCCCATATTGAGGCTGGCACTGTCGTCGACCGGCATGTCTTCGAAGAACTGCAGCATCGAATCCATCCCTTGAACATCACTGGCAGTCGTCTTATCGAACAACGAAAAAAGATCATCGGTACGGCTCATCGCCAACACTCCCTCACGACGCATCTTAAAGACGTGAAAGGTCAGCTGTACTGATGCTTACCGCAGGTCTTTTTGTGGGCGCCTTTGTGTACGCATTCTGTGACAAAGGAATGAAAGTGTCATTATTTTGGTGTTTCTGAAGAAATCTTTAAGACGAGCGGTAAATGGTCAATTTACTGACTAATCTTTATCGGGTCGTAAGGTGTTTGCAAATCCCGCTCCGGGATCTCCCAGATCAGCAGCTTGGGCGGCGTCTGCTTGAACGCCGGGCTGTCGAAATAAGCCTTGGCGGCGCCTGAAAATTCGCCGCCGTCCTTGCTGAAGTTACCCACCGGAGCGTTCAGGGCTTTTTGCAGGAAACCCACGAAATTCGAATTGCGCGAAAACGAGGTACCGATCAGCGCCACGTTCGGCAGGCCGGCGTCACCAAACAAATCGTCAGGGTTACTCGACGCCGCCGGGCCATTCTCATGCGCGGTGCTGGCCGCAACCTGCTCGCCCACCGGCTGTAACTTCGGCGGCAACCAATCGAGACCGGCCAGGCGCACCAGGTCACCCGGTCGCGGTGCGAGCGGTGCCTGGGTAATGTCGAAGGCTTGCTCCGGCGTGGCCTGGATACCGCGCTGCTGGATGCGCAGGGCCACGGCGCGGGCGCCGGCATTCGAGCCGATTTCGCTCCAGTGCGTGTCGGTACGCAGGTAGGCGTCCGGGCCGAGGGGTTTCAGGGTGTCGGTCAAATCCAGCACTTCAACGCCCGCCGCTTGCAACAGCGTGCTCCATTGCTGAATCCGGCCATCCAGCACGGCCGGACGATACAAGCCGCAACGCTGGGCAGCGGCGATGCGGGTTTTATCCGGCACCACCATCACTTGCAGATCAATACCGCGCTGGCCTAGCTGCTTTTTCAGGTCGATCACCGCGTCGGCCTTGGTGCGCGCATTGTCTTCGGCGTGGCGGTTGAGCTTCAGTTCATCGCTGATAAACAGCCAGCCCGGGCACCCCTGGCGCACCCGCGGCCCAGTGTCGCCGAACGCCAGCCAACTGGCGCCGCGCTCCAGGTTTGCCGCTTCGATGGCCATCGGTGCCTTGGACAGCTCCTTGGCAAACCGATGGGTCACTTCACCGTGCAGCAGCATGTCGCTGTCGACCTTGGGCGGCAGGAAACTCACCGGCCCCTTGACCATCAGCCAGACGCAAGACAACAGCCCCGCCGCCAGGAAAGGCACCAACACCCAGCCCGCCAGGGGGCTGGTGCGGACGGCCAATTCACTCGGTGGGGTCGGCGCGGTAGGGGCGGGCATCGTCAGGCTTCCTTAGAACTGAAAGTACAGAAACGGCACGGCATCGCGGCTGGCAATCAGCGCGAACGACAACACAAACCCGGCAACCGGCCACAGGGATGCGGCCACCACAAACCAGGGCTGCGTACCAAAACGCTGCTCGCAGCGGGTCTGCCAGATCGGCGCGATGATGCACACCAAACCGAGCAACGCGGCCATGCCATGAGCCGGGCGCATGGCCACGGCCAACGCATCACCCAAGGCCATGCCATGCATGCCGAATTGGCCGGCGTACATGGTCAGTGCCGAATGGAAGTCCGGTGCGCGGAACAGCGTCCAGGCCAGGCACACAAACAGCAGCGTCAAGATGTGCGACAGCACCGGCGGAATGCTCGGCAGGCTCGAGCGCGACCACGCCCGGTCAATGCACAACGCGATACCGTGGGCCGAACCCCACAACAGGTAGTTCCAACTGTCGCCGCCATGCCACAACCCGGCAATCGCCATGGTCAGGAACAGGTTGCGGTAGGTACGCCATACGCCATCGCGGTTACCGCCGAGGGCGATGTACAGGTAGTCCCGCAGCCAGCTGGACAACGACAAATGCCAGCGCCGCCAGAAGTCCTGGATGCTGCTGGCGAGGTACGGCCGGTTGAAGTTTTCCGGGAAGTGGAAGCCCAGCATCAAGCCCAGGCCGATGGCCATGGCACTGTAGCCGGCGAAGTCGAAAAACAGTTGCAACGAGTACGCCAGGCAGCCGATCCAGGCATCCACCAGGCTCGGAGTTTCCAGGTGGAAGGCGATGTCCACCAACGGCGACAAGGTGTCGGCCACCAGCACTTTCATGCCCATGCCGATCATGAAACGCCGGGCGCCAAGGCTGAAATTCGGCCAGTTGAAATAACGCTGGTTCAGCTCGCGCCGCACCCAGTCATAACGAATGATCGGGCCCGCAATCGAGTGGCCGAACATCGAGATATAGGTCGCGTAATTGATGAAGCTGCGCTCCACCGGCACCGTGTGCCGATGCACATCCACCAGGTACGAAATCGCCTGCAGCACGATGAACGACAACCCGGCCGGCAACGCCACGCGCTGCCAATCCAGCGGCATCGCGCCGTACCAGGTGATTACCTCACTCACGGTGCCCGCGACGATGTTGGCGTACTTGTACCAACACAGCACCGCGGTGTTGAACACGATCAACGCGATCAACAGCCGCACCCGGCCCTTGCCGTCTTCACGGGAACGGTCCACCAGCAAACCGCCGACCCACGCCACCACGGTCAACACCATGTGCAGGAACAGGAACAGCGGGCTCAACCAGCCGTAGAACAGCCAGCTGCCGATCAACAGGATGACGTTGCGCCAGCCCGGACGGGCCAGCGCATAAATCAACAGGAAGGCCGGCAGGAACAGCGTGAGGAATTCCAGTGAGGCAAAGACCATGGTGGTGTCGGGCCCGATCAGTTAGCGAGCGTGTCGGAGGTAAACAGCAACCTCGAACCGGCGGCCGATGGCAGTGCGAGCACGCTGTAGCGTTCGCCGGCCTTGAGGGTGAAGGTCAGCGGCTGGCCCACCGGCGCGTTGGCGCACTTGAGCTGCACCGACAGTTCCACCGGGTTGATCATGCGGCGCGAAATCGCGCCTTCGGCGACCTTCTTGAACAGCTCGGCTTTTTGCGCCACGGCTTCCAGGCTCGCATCGGCGCAGGCGGCGTCGGCGTTGATAAAGGCCAGCGAGGCCTTCAGTGCGTTGAAGTCATCCGGCTGTTCGTGGATCACCAACTGGCGCGTGCCGCTCTTGGCGTCCGGCACGGCCACTACGGTGGCGAACTCGCCCGGCGCGACGGTCACGGCCAGCTCGGAATCCTTGCCGCCCTGACTCAACACACCCTTGATCGGGGTCTTGCCGCCCGACACCGGCAGGTAGTCAGACACCAGTTTGTCGCCACCCAACACCAGGCTGGCCTTGGAACCCTGGGGCAGCAATTTCAGCTCGCCGTCGGTGCCGTTGGCCAGGCGCAGGAAGGCCGAATCCTTCTCCGGGCCGGTGGGGTAAAGCGGGATGTCGGCGCTGTAGGCGCTGACGCTGGCGAGCAAGGTCGCCAGGCCCAGGGTGATCCGTTTCATTATTGCGCTCCTTTGCCCACGGCGGCCGGTGGCAACTTCGCCAGGGAGTCGCCGATCGCCTTGGCCCACTTCTGGTAGCCGTCGATGGTGAAGTGCTGGCCGTCGGTGGTGATCCACTGGCCCGGCTTGGAGAAGGTCAGCGAGTCAACGTAGGTGCACGGCGCCACGTTGGTGGCGAGGAACTGCGACATCACCTTGGTGCGCGCATCATCCTTCTTGTACTGCGAACCGACCTTGCCCCACGCCGGCCCCACCCACACGCACTTGGTGCCGGTTTCGGTGATGGCCTTGGTCAGGGAAGTCACGCTTTTCCAGGCCCAGACTTTCGGGAACTGCGGCTCCGGGTACGAGGCCATGGTGTCGGCGATGATGATCACCACCAGGTCCGGCTTGTCCTTGGCGATCAGGTCTTTGATCGGGGTGGTGCTCATGGCGTTCTTGCCGAAAATCTCGGCCTTGCCAACCGGCAGGCGCTCGGCACCGCACTCGACTTTCTTCGGCACGATCCAGTCGGCTGCACCGGCGCCGCACGCGCCGATGGAGTGAACCTTGGCGCCCTGGGCGGTGAGGTTGTCCTGCAGCGGGTTGAGCAGTGAATCAGGAAAGCTCATGTGACTTTCGCCCAATACCAGCAGGGTCAGGCCGGCAATAGCAGAAGCGGAAACAGGCATGGATGACTCCTATCAAATCAATTCGAATAAGGGGAACGGTACGGACTGACCGGCAAGGGCATAGGCCCGCTCAGGTCTTCAAACAAGTAGCGCAGGTAGGCGTTACCGACGTACTGGCGATAGTCCTGGGCGTTGTCGAGACCGACTTCGCCACCCAGGTAAAAGCGCGAGCTGAGGCGGTATTCGGCGGCGGCGTTGAAGCTGTAGCCGATGCCGGTCTTGCTGTCCTTGGCGTATTTCGGATCGCCCCGGGTCGGGTCATTTTGGTAATCGCTATGCCCCGGGAAATAATCGACCGCATCTTGCTCGATATGCTGGATGCCCACCGAACTTTTTATCTGGTAGCTGAACCGATCAAAACTCTGCGCCCAGCGCACCGGCACACCCAGGGAGAAGAAGCGCTGCGGGCTGAAGTAACCGCCCTGGCCGTAGGTGTAGTAACCCTGGTTTTCCTTGAAGCCCATGACCGAACCGCTGATGCCGAGGGTCAGGGTGTCGGTCGGGGTATTGCGCAGGTACCAGTAGATGCCGCTGCCCAGTTCCAGCCGGGTGTTGTCTTCGACGTTGTTGCCCAACAGCTCGTGCAACGAGGCGTAGCCATACACACCGAGCTTCTGGTTGTCGTAGCTCAGGTCGCCACGCCCGCCGTTGGCGGTCACGCCGCCCCATTTCTCGCCGGTACGCTTGTCTTCGGAACCGGCAAAGGAGGTCACACTGTCGGTGACCGGGCGCCGCGAAACGTTGACCCCGTAACGGAAATTGGAGCCCTGGGAGAACGGCCGCGAGACGCTGGCGCCACCGACGATGGTGTCGTACAGGAAGCCCAGCGGGCTCACACCGATGTCGGCCTTGAGGCCTTCATCCGGGTTCTCCACGGCAACGGCCAGACCGACGCCCGTGTCGCTCTGGGAGCCCGCCGGGTTGGCCGTGCCACCGCCAAAGCGTGTGGCAGAGTCGCTCTTCACGCTGCCGGAACTCACATGCACCGGCGTCACGCGCAGCGCAACGTTCAGATCCCCCACCGGCATCCGCGCTTCGAATGGCGCCTCGACGTCAGTGATTTTGCTCAAGCCGCTTTCGCCATTGTTGCTGCGAACGCTCAAGCCCTGCACCAGGTAACCGGTGCGATCCCGCAGGATCGTATCCAGCGCACGACGTGCCGGGCTGAGGTTGGCGGTGTCGAGTGCAGCAATGCTCGACGGTGGCTCGAACGGCTCGTTCCAGTTGTTCGACGCCGGACGCGCGGAGGCTGCCAGGGCATTGTCCGGCACGACATTGGTCGGTGCATCAATCGGCGGCGGCACGGCGCCGGCAACGGTCAGGTCGGTGACCTGGCGACGCTGGCCCGGCAAGCCGACGAAGGGGTTGTAAGGCACGCCCTGGGAGCCGGCCTGAGCCAATTGCGTCTGGCTCTTCTGACTGTTCTCAATCGCCAACGCCTTGCGCAGCAGTGCAGCGGCTTCGTTGTTCTTGCCCAGCCCCTGATAGATGCGCGCAGCCGAGGTGAGGATCTCGGGGTTGCCCGGCTCCAGGGACAGCGCCTTTTCACTGGCGCTTTCCGCCAGGCCACGATCACGGCCTTGCAGCGCGATATCCGCCAGGCCCAGTTGCAGGCGAGCGTTGTTCGGGTTCTGCTGAATCAGCGGCGCATAAAGCTCCATGGCCTTTTTGCTATTGCCGCTGGCCGCGTACATCCGCGCCAGGGCACCTACCGCCATTGCGTCGTTGGGACGCTGGGCAAGGGCCGGCGACAGCATGTCGTAGGCCGCGACCAGGTCGTTTTTCTCACGCAGGGCATCAGCCTGTTTGACCCGGTAAAGGTAGATCAAATCGTCGTAACGCTGGCGACCGGTTTCACTCAGCGGCTTGCCCTGCACTTCACGCAGGATGTCGCCCGCCTCGGTGTAGTGGTTGGCCTTGAGCAGGACATTGGCGTACAGCAGTTTCTGGTCAACGGTCGGGTTCGGATTGTTATCCAGAACCTTCTGCATGATATCCAGGCCCTGCTGCGTCGCGCCGACTTCCACATAAGCGGCAGCCAGCACTGCCAGGCGCTCAGGCTTCTGCCGGGTCATGGCTTCACTGCGGCCCAGCAGCGCGAGGGCTTCCGGGCGTTGGCCACGGCGGGCGGTCTCGATCGCGATGTCGGTCTGCTTGTGCAGCGCGATATCGATACCCAGCTCGTTCATGTCAGCGGTACGTTGCCCCGCAGGGATACGCGCCAGGGTCTCTTCAGCCTTTTTCCACTCACCCAGCTCCGCGGACAGCAGCGTGCTGGTGTACAGCGCGTCCGGCTGGTTCGGCTGCTTGGCCAGCAAGCCGTCGATCAAGGCACGGGCGTTGCGAATCTGGCCGTCGCGCAGGTAAATGCGCGCCAGGGCGAAGCGTGTCCACGGGTTTTCCGGGTCGGCATCAAGGGCTTGTTTGTAGGCGGCTTGCGCGGCTTTCAAATCGCCCCGCTGCTCGGCCAGCTTGCCCACTTGAGTAGCGCGCAACGCGGTGATTTTCACACTCGGCGCGAACTTCGCGCGCTCGGCGGGCGACACCGAGTCGATCAGCTTCAAGGCTTCTTCCGGCTGCCCGGATTGGGACAGCACGTTGATCAAGCCGCTCAGCGCGTCCGGGTCGCCAGGATGACGGGCGAGCACTTTGCGGTAGCCGGCTTCGGCGGTGTCGAACTGATTGTCCTGGGCCTGGAAACCCGCCAGTGCCACGGCAGCGCCGGGCTGGCCAGGGTTCAAGCGTTCGGCCTGGGCCACCAGGTCGCGGGCCTGGCTGCCGCGCCCGCCACGCTGGGCGTCACGGGCCTGGTTGAGCAGGTTCCAGTAGCGCACATCATTGAGCGCCGACTGCCATGCCGCGCCACCCGGCAAACGGGTGGCCTGAACTAGGTAGCTTTCAGCCTCGCTGAAGCGCTGCTGCTGTTGACGCAGCACGCCCATGCCACCGAGGGCATCGACGTCATTGGGTTTTTCGTTTAGACGCGCCGCCAATAGCGGCTCGGCGGTTTTCAGGTCGCCGTCATCCAGCGCCTTGAACGCCTTGGTCATCTGCGGATCACGCTGCCAACCGGCGCCGGTCTTGCCTTGGGCAATGCCCTTGTTCATCAGCGCACGGATTTCGCTGTCGTCCGGATGCGCCGCCAGAAACTGCTGGAACAACGGCACCTGGTCGCTCTTCGGCGGGCCGAGCCAGATCAGCGCAAAGCGCCAGGTTTCATCGGCGTTGCCGCCCACGTCGTTGTTCGGGGCCAGCTTGGCCAGGGCGCGGATGCCGTCGGCGCGGGTGGCCGGGTTACGCGCCAGATGCTTGGCCAGGAACAGCGCCACAATCGGGTCGTTCGGCCGCTCGCGAGACAAACGCTGCAAGCCGGCGATGGCCTCGTTCGTGCCCTTGGGCGTGAAGCCCAGGGTGTTGTAATACTCGCGGGCAAGCAGGCCCTGAGGCTGGCGCCCCTGGAAGATCTGGCGATACAGCGCCACCGCTTGTTCGCGCTCTTCTTCAGGCTCGCCGAGTTCACGGGCCTGTTCCAGCAACTTGGCGTTGGCCGGGATGTTGACGGTGATGTCCTGCTCCAGCAGCAAGGCCTGGCGCGGTACCGGGCTCAGCGCCTGCAGGCGGGCCAGGTACTTTTGCGCTTCGGCCGGACGCTGTTGTTGCACCTGGATCAAGCCGATGCCGTACAGCGCATCCGGCTGTTCGGGGCTCAGGCGCAGCAGTTTCTGCCAGGTCTCGAGGGCGCGTTCCGGGTTCTTTTTCGACTGCCAGTAATAGCCCTGCTCGATCAGCAGGCTTTGCGGGTCAGTGGTTTCGGCAAAGCTGGCGCTGGAAGCCAGGGCCGCCAGAATCGCAATGGCTAGCGTGTGACGGCGCATGCAGACTCCCAGGATAATTTCACCGTGCCGTCTTGTTCGAAACGGTACTTTTGATCAGCGAAGCCCTGGCCGAACAGGCTGAGCATGTAGTCGTAGTAAATCGGCTGGGCGCTGTCCGGGGCCGAAGGCGCGAGCGCCTTGGCGAGGGCGTCGTCGACTTTCTGCTTTTGCAATTGCGCCAGGGCGGTTTCGCCCCGGGCCTGGAAGAAGGCCATGGTGGAGGCCGAGAAACCCGTCGGCGTGTAGCCGTTGTTTTTCTCGACTTCAGCGGTCAGCACGTGGACTTTCTCCGGCGGCAAACCGCTGACCGACGCAGCAGTGGCACGGGAAATCCCGCCCAAGGCCTTGAGCATCGGCGCGGCCAGCGGGTCGCTCTTGGCGGTCATGCCGGCCCAGAGGTAAGTGCGGATCGCGTCGTAGCTGCCCAGGTCATCGGAAAACGGGTCGACGATAAACAGCCCGGTGTTTGCGCTGGTGGCGCGGTAACCGACCCAGTTGGCCGCCAGGCCATGGGGATTGCTCGGCAGGTCGGCGAGCATCTTCGCGTTGCTCTCGGCCACTTCGTTCCAGCCGGCGTTCGGGCGCTCTTTTGCAAAGCGGCGCAGTTGCGGCAGTACTTGATAGCTGGGGTTGAAGCGCCACAGGCCTCCCGCGTGTGCATAGCCTACCGGCCCCGGCAACAGCATCTTGCCCAGGCCCGGTACGCGCACGATCAGGTTGCGTTCAACGTTGGCCAACACCAGTTGCGCGTCGCTGCGGTACTGCGGTGCGTTCCACACGCGCGCGGCTTCGAGCAACGCATAGGCCATCCACAAATCGGCGTCGCTGGCGGAGTTGCTGTCGATCGCGCCCCACTTGCCATCGTCACGCTTGCCCCACAGCCAGGCCGGCAGGTTCTGGCCGATGTCGGCGCCCGCCATGTTGGACTTGGTCCAGGTCCAGAGCTTGTCGAAGGTCGCCCGGTCGTTGCCCACCAGGGCAAAGAACATCGCGTACGACTGCCCTTCCGAGCTGCTTTCCGTCGGCTTCATGGACGAGTTCAACACCCGGCCATCGTCCTGGATAAAGCGCTTGGCATAGTTCTGCCACAGCGGCCAATCGCAGGTCTGTGCCTGGGCGGCACCGGCAAGCAATGTGCTGCCAATCACCGCCAGGATCGCGCTACGCAAAGGGCTCATGCCAACCGCCGTTTTGCACGGGCACGCAGTGCCAGGTAGATCAGGCAGGTCAGCACCAGCAGCCCCAGGAAGGTAATCGCCAGCATCCAGCCCAGGTTCTGGGACAGCTGCCATTGCATGAATTTGAAGTAGTTCAGGTCGCCGACGTAGTACTGCTGGTCCGCGACCAACGAGCTGATCTGCGTGCCCTGCACCACCGCCAGGCTGCCCTGGATCGAGTCTTTGTAGTCGTCACCGCCAATCAGCGCCGAGGTCGCTTCAAGCAGGCCCTGAGGCTGGTTGCTGGCGATCAGCACCACGCTGCGCCCGGCCTTGAGCGGCGATTGGAAGCCGGCGAACCAGGTGCTGTTGCTCAGGCCGCTGAAGGTGATGCCGGCATTGGCCGTATGCTGGTTGGCCGCGGCGTCCGGGCTGATCCAGCTGCGCACATAACGTGGCAGGTCAGACAACAGGAAGTGGTGCTGCAGGCCGTCACTGGTGGCCGGCAGGTATTGCTGCCATTGCTGCAGCAGCGGCTGGTTGCCGCCGGTGGCGAGCACCAGCAGGTCTTTGTCGGCAACGCTTTGCACGTCTTTGGCCTGCACCACTTTGACGGCGGTGGCCGGGTAGCCGGTGGACTCGCCGAAGCGGCCCATCACAGTCAGGTAAGCGCTCAATTCATCGGTGCCGACGTTGTCCGGCATCACCACCGCCGACTCCGAAAGGTCAGCCAGGCGGGTGAACGGGAAGCCGGAGTCGTTGAACACGCCCAGGTTCGGCATGGCGATAAAGTGCTGGTAGCTGCTCAGGTCCAGGCTCGAGTCCGGGTCAATCGCACCGCGCATGTTGTCGACGATGATGTCCCGGCATTCGCCTTCCTTGATGTAGTCGTACATGAAGCGCAGTTGCAGCTTGGACTTGGGCGAGGCCGAGCTGATCGGCAACAGGGTCGTCACTTCACGGGGCAGGGTTTCGTCTTTCTTCAGCTGGTCCAGCAGGCTCTGCCCACCGCCCAGGTTGCTCACCGACGGCAACGCGACAGACTTCATGAACTGGTCGTTCAGGCCGATCAGCAAGGAGGAGTTGGTGGACACCTGCTGCGGCGTGTAGCGGTATTTGACGTTGAGCGGCACGCCCTCTTCACGCCAGTTGAACAGGTCGGGCGGCAGGCGCAGGTCGACGCTGATCGGGCCCGGGTTGTAGCCGGAGACGTTGAGCTTTTTCAGTTCTACCAGCTCGCCAAGGCGTACCGGACGGTTGCTGGGCAGCCAGTTCGGCGCGTCGTAAGGGCTGCGCGGGGCCAGGGTGTCGAGCCTGGTGATGACCACGCTGTTGCCGGTCAACACCGGGTTGCCCAGCACCACGGCGGTGGCGGCACGCTTGAGTTCGGCGCCATCACGGCCGGAGACGATCAGCAGCTTGCCATTCGGGTCGTTGGGGTTGGTGATCAGGGTCAGGGTGGGCCCTTTAGGCTCAGGGACCGCCACACCGTGTACATCCACGGCCTGGGTACTTTGCACCAGCACGATGGCGTTGCCCTTGGCCGGAATCTCGCCAAGGGTGGTCGGGAACGTCGCACCCCGGTAGCTGGCCAAGCCGCCTACCCACGACGACAGCGCGCCGGCAGCTTCCAGCGCGGCGTTGTCCGGCGCGCTGGCAAACACGAACGGCAGGCTGACCTGGCGCGCATCGCGCTTGTCGAAGAACGGCAGCGGCAACACCGACAGGTCGTCTTTCAAGACGATCGGCTCCACCTGCACTTTCAGCTCACTGCTGTTGCTGATCTTGGCCCACAGGCTGCTGTGCAGCGGGTCTTCACAGGACATGGTGTAGTGGCCGATGAACTGCAGGCTCAAGCGGTTGAATTCGGTGATCAGGTGCGCCGGAATCTGCACCAGTTTTTCCTGCTGGATACCTGCGCCCTCTTTGGGCAGCGGCAGGCTGGCGGCGACTTCGTCGTTGACCAGCACGTTGATCTGCGACAGGTCCGCCAGCAGCGCCGGCGAGTAGCTGTACTTGAGCAACAGTTGCGCGCCCTTCACCACTTCATCGGCACGGATGTCGAAGTTGACGCTGTCGGACGCTTCCACGCCTTGCAGGTTCATGGTGTCGCGACGGCCCAGTTGCTTGAGGGTCAGGCTGTAGCCGTCGTCAGTGCTCTGCACCGCAACAGCGGGTGCAGCGGCCTGTGCCTGCGAGCCCAGGCCCAGCAGCGAAGCGATCATCAGCGCGAGCACGCCGCGCGACTGCGGGCGGGCAAATAGTGTGGAAGTCATGGCTTGTCCATCAGCGTATCGAGCGGTTGTGAGGGAGTGCGGCGCAGGGCCAGACGCAATTCATGCAGCGTGGCGCGACCCAGGGTAAACAGGCCGCCGATGCCGATGGCACCGACTTCACGCAGGGCTGACAACGGTGTATCGGGCTGGCCGGCGCCCCAACTCGCGGCCCAGGTGTCGGCGCGGGAAAACGTCAGGCGTACCAGTTCGCTTTGTTGGCGCAGGGACAGTGCATCGAATTGCGCGCCAATCTGCGCGCCCTTGCTGAACACCACCCGCGCCTGGAACAGGCTGTCTTGTCCGTTGCGCGACAGCACCAACTGCAACTGTTCGCCCCGGGCAATCTGGTGCCCGTCGGCGAGGATCAGGCCGAAGCCGTTCTGCGAGAAATCCTGGGTCGTGCCTTTGAGCACACGACCGTCGGCGCAGATCACACTGACCGGCAATTTCGCGCTGACCCGCGGCTCGGAGCGCACTTGCCGCGCTTCGGAAGCCACCGCCACTGCAGCGCTGGTGATAATCAGGTTGTAGAGGGTCCAGGTCAGGTTGATCGCCACGGTGACCGCGGTGGACTCGTCGCCCCAGATCAATTGATACAGACCGAAGCACAGCCCGACCAGGTTCACCGCCAGCAGTACCAGGTACGGCCGGGCGAGTTTCCAGTCGAAGAATTGCTTGTCGATGATCCCGCCCTTGTCGGTGACGTTGAAGCCGCCCGCCTTGGGGTTGACCAGCGCCACCAATACCGGCGGCAGGATGTACCAGGCCAGTACGGTCTCGTAGACCTCGTTCCAGAACGAGTGGCGGAAGCGCCCCTGGATCCGCGAGTTGGTCAGGCTCGAATGCACGAGGTGGGGCAACACATAGGCGACAATCATCAGCGCTGAGGCGTGGAAAATCTGCGCGCCGAAAATCAGGTAGGCCAGTGGCGCGGTGAGGAACACCAACCGCGGCAAGCCATAGAAGAAGTGCAGCATGGCGTTGGCGTAGCAGATGCGCTGGCCCCACTTCAGGCCTTTGCCCAGCAGCGGATTGTCGGTGCGGAAAATCTGCGCCATGCCCCGCGCCCAACGGATGCGCTGGTTGATGTGGCGTGACAGGCTTTCGGTGGCCAGGCCCGCGGCTTGCGGGATCGCCAGGTAAGCGGTGTTGTAGCCCAGGCGGTTGAGCTTGAGCGCGGTGTGGGCGTCTTCGGTGACGGTCTCGACGGCCACGCCGCCGATTTCCAGCAAGGGCTTGCGGCGGATCACCGCACACGAGCCGCAGAAGAACGTCGCGTTCCACAGGTCGTTGCCGTCCTGCACCAGGCCGTAGAACAACTCGCCCTCATTGGGCACGGCGCGGAAGGTGTCGAGGTTCTTTTCAAACGGGTCGGGTGAAAAGAAGAAGTGCGGCGTTTGCAGCATCGCCAGCTTGGGGTCCTTGAGGAACCAGCCGAGGCTGACTTGCAGGAAGGAACGGGTCGGCACGTGGTCGGCGTCGAACAGCGCGATGTACTCGCCGTCGGTGACCTTCAACGCTTCATTGAGGTTGCCGGCCTTGGCGTGGAAATTGTTGTCGCGACGGATGTAGTTCACGCCGATCTTGCGGCAGAAATCGCGAAAGTCGTCGCGACGGCCATCGTCGAGCACGTGGACGCGCAACTTGTCCTTGGGCCAGTCCATCGCCTGGGCGGCGAAGATGGTCAGTTTGACGATGCTCAACGCCTCGTTGTAGGTCGGGATGAACACGTCGACCGTGGGCCACTCCGACGGTTCGGTCTTGAGCCACACCGGCTCGCGGCGCAGCGGCCAGGCGGTTTGCACGTAGCCGAAGATCAGCACCACCAGCGCGTACAGCTCGGCGAGCACCAGGCCGTAGCCGAACAGCATGTCGAGCCAGGTTTCAAAACCCAGGGTGGAAGTCAGCCGCCAGTACATGTAGCGCAGCGACGCCACCAGCGACAACACCACCAGCGCGAGGATCGCCATGCGCCCGGGAATCTTGCGCAGCAGCAGCACCGCAAGAAAGCACACGGCGGCAAACAGGCATTGGCTATAGAGGTCCAGCGGGGCGCTGACAATGCTCACCAACAGCAAGGTGCCGACCACACAACTGATCACCACCAGCACTTTGCGCAGCGTATCGGGCCAGCGATTGAAGCGCGAAATCGCGGCGTCCAGCCGCTGCTCGGCGCGCCCCGGAGTGTGGGGCGTAGAGGACGTAGTGTCGGTCATGGAAGGTCCGAATCGATGCGTTCGAGCAGCGTGCGGCACAGGGCGTGAATGTCCTGGCAGCCGAGACTGTTGACGGTAGGGTCGAGGGGATCGCGGCCGCAGGCCTGGGCTTCACTGAACACCGGGTCACGGTGGACCGTGCCGAGCAGTGCATCGCCGAGGCGGGCCTTGAACACTTCGGCCATGTCCAGGCTGAAGCGGTGGGCGCCGTCGAGTTGGTTGATCACGTAGTAACGCTGTGGTGGTTTTTCGCGCTCAAGGTACGGCGCCAGCACACTGTCCATCTGGGCCAGGGTGCTGAATGAGGAAACATCCGCCTGCACCGCCACCAACACCACGTCTGCCAGGGCCATGGCCTGGTGCAGGTACACCGTGTTGCCGGCGGGCACGTCGATCACCACCGTGTCCTGGCCATTCAACTGCAAGCCGGCCAGGTGCCGGGGCAGCCATTGGGCGTCTTCGCCGAGCCAGCGATTGAGGTTTTTTTGCTGGTCGTTGTTGGTCTCACCGAAGGCCACGAGGCGGCAACCGGCAAAGCCGCGCTCGGCCAGGCCTTCCCAGGACTCATTGCTCAAGCTCGTCGCGCCGATGCCGGGCAAATTCAGGCCCAGGCACAAGTGATGACGCAGGGCATTTTGCGGGTCCAGGTCCAGCGCCACGGCCGGGTGGCCTTGACGCTGCAAGCCGCTGGCAATGGCCGCGGTCAGCGTGCTGCGACCGACACCGCCCTTGAGCGAGACCACCACGATCACCTTGGGTGAGGATTGATCCGAGTACACCTCACCGGTCGGCCCTTCGACCACTTCGGGAGGTTGCAGGTGATCGGCTTCGCCCTGGGTCAGCTCTTCGAGCAAGCGCAGCAATGGCGCCGACGGCGGCTCATCCAGCGCGACGGTGCAAGCGGTTTGGGCCGGGATGGGCACGGCGTCGAAACGCTCGACCACCACGTCATCCTCAAGATAATCATGGACGGCGTACATCTCCCGGTAGCCATTTGGATTGGCGCCCAGCTTATTGAATAGTTTTGAAATATCGTCTGCGCGACTCACCCACGGCCCTCCCCGGTTATTACGCTTTAAAGGCGTTAAAAAGGTCAGCCCGTTGAGCTGACCTTGGTTTTTCTAGTTATGTGTTGGCTGGCGGCATTCTGTGATATCAGATTGATGGTGTCAGTATTTTGATGCTTTTTGATTAATTCTTTCCGACGAGCGGCTGAGTGCCGTATTTTTGACTTATTTGGCGAATTTTTATCAATTTCTTTCAGATCAGAAGCTTGCGGAGGCTTCTAACAGTTTTTCTGGCCGCCTGGTCAGGAAAAATTGCTTAGCTGACGAATCAAATTACAACTTAGTAATTAACTGCCAACGTTCCGTAAACCGGGTTAAACGATTCCGCTATTTATATGACGTTTAATATTTCGAAACAGAATACGGTAAGACTCACCTTATTCAAGGGAAAAACGATGACCGTTATGTCGAAAACATCTAAGAGAAAGACCCTGAGGCACTAATACCTCTAATGGATAAGTTTCTGTATCAAGTTGTATGCAATCCCCTTCTCAACACATGCCGAGGCAAAACGCCGGGGTGCATGACACAGGCCGGATACCTCCCGGGCGCTCAATAGGCTCCAACGCAACACACACCCTATTGAACCTCAGAGGACACCACCATGAACCGCAACACCCTCATCGCCAGCAGCCTGTTTGCCTTGCTCAACGTTGCCGCCTTTTCGGCCCAGGCCAGCCCCAAGCTGGATGTACAGCAAGTACTGTCGACCGTGGACGATGGAGGCGCGGCGTGTGGCGTGGTGAATGCGCGGATGACCTACCTGGATTCCCATGGGCAGAAGCGGGTGTTTGAGTACAAGAAATTTGCCGATTCGTGTAACGAAGGCAACTAAAAAGCTGAACGACAAAACCTGTGGCGAGGGAGCTTGCTCCCGCTGGAGTGCGCAGCGCTCCCACTGTTTTGGGCCTGCTGCGCAGCCCAGCGGGAGCAAGCTCCCTCGCCACAAAACCTCATCTGAAGCTAAATGGGATTAACCGCGAATACGGTGCTCGGTGAACTCATAATCCTCCTGGCAATCGTCGGTCGGGTCCGCCGCCACACCAGGTGCCGTTCTCGGTTTGAATCGGCTGGGTTTGCTGCGCATCGCGGAAAACGTGATGGTGAAGCGGCCGTCGGGCTTGAGGTTGTTGTTCCAGGACAGGAACTGGCACTTGCCGCTTTCTGCACGCAGGCCTTTCCAGTGATCCAGCGCATGGGATTGGCGGGGCTGGGGTGGCTGAAACGAGGCCGCGCAGAGAAAACCCGGTCGGTTGCAAAAATAGTCAGAATTCAGGGGTTTACAGATGCTTGCCAATCGCTATAATCGTCGCCCTAACACGCCGGTATAGCTCAGTTGGTAGAGCAACTGACTTGTAATCAGTAGGTCCCGGGTTCGACTCCTGGTGCCGGCACCATACAAGGTTCCAGAGAAGGCTTTCAAAATCTCTGGAACCCCCAAAAAACCCGCCTTCTGGCGGGTTTTTTCGTTTTGGCGTTCCGTCACGTTACGTCAAAATCTGGTGGATTCCAGCCGTTTTAGGGGTAATGTTAGGGGTAAGGTAATTCGATAAAGGGGGAGTACCCTTATGTCGCGCACCACTGCTCCACTCTCCGATTCGGCTTGCCGCTCAGCCAAGCCCACCGACCGCGCCTACAAGCTTTTCGACGGCGACGGCCTCTACCTTCTAGTCCAACCCAATGGCCGTAAAGGCTGGCGTCTCAGGTATGTCAAACCTGATGGACGCGAAGGACTGACCTCGTTCGGCAGCTATCCCGTGGTCGGCCTCGCCGATGCGCGCAACAAGCGTCTGGCGGTCAAGCGGATGTTGGCGGAAGGCATTGACCCCATAGAGAACAAACACCAAACCAAGACGCAGGCCGCAATCAAAGGCCGAACCTTTGAAAGCGCTGCACTGGAATGGCATAAAGCGATGTCTGCCAAATGGGCACCGGGCCACGCCAAGACGGTTCTGAGCCGCCTAAAAACCCACGTCTTCCCGCTGATCGGCGCTCGCTCCATTGTCGATCTGGACACCCATGACCTGATGCAACCCCTGGAAGCGATCCAGAAGCGCGGCACGATTGACGTCGCGTTAAGGGTACAAAACTACCTGCAAAGCATCATGCGCGAGGCGAAGCGTTCTCGGCAGATCACCGCAAACCCTGCCTACGACCTTGAAGGCTTGATCAAAGCCCCGAGAGTGATTCACCGCCCCGCTCTACCCTTATCGCGTTTGCCTGAATTGCAGGAGCGTATCGACACCTACAAAGGCCGCGCACTTACCCGGCTGACGGTCCTGCTCTCGCTGCATGTGTTCGTACGCTCCAGCGAACTGCGCTTCGCACGCTGGGGCGAGTTCGACCGCAAGCGCGGCACCTGGGAGATACCCGACACTCGTCCGGCATTGGACGGAGTGCCCTTTTCCACAAGGGGTACAAAGATGGCCGGGGACATCCACCTTGTACCCTTATCGCCGCAAGCCGTGGCTCTGCTTGAACAGATCCACGTTCTCACCGGCGAATTCGACTTGGTGTTTGCAGGCGATGCCAAGCCCTGGAAACCCATGTCTGAAAACACGGTGAACAGCGCACTCAGAAAAATGGGCTATGACACCAAAACCGAAATCTGCGGTCATGGCTTTCGCTCAATGGCCTGTAGCGCACTGATTGAATCAGGACTGTGGTCCGAGACCGCGATCGAAAGGCAGATGAGTCACAAGGAACGCAACAACGTCCGCGCCGCATACATCCACAAGGCCGAGTTCATTGAGGAGCGTAGGCTGATCATGAACTGGTGGAGCCGGTATCTGGAGGCCAACCGGCAGGAGCATGTCACTCCACACGAATTCGCGAACCAGACCGGAGCGAACGTCACTCGCCTAAAAGCAAAACGTGGCGCAACCGAGTAAGCGCTCGGTCTTCATATCTCAGTGATCCGCTTGTCCACGCGGGTCCATCCAAGCAGGGCTGCAAAGCCGCCCTGCTTGGATGGACCTCACTTAAAAAATCTAAAGCCCACGCAACTGTCTGTGGAAAACCACTGATTTCCACCGGTGGATAATTTCATCCACAGCCGCAGGATTCCCGAAAACTCGAGCCTTGACCCAATTTATCCACAGGCGTAGAAAAGATCGGGCAAAGTGCGGATTCCACGCCATTCGGACACTCAGCCCACGCTGATCCGGACACCTGTTCCACGCTCATTCGGACAGGCAGTC
>NZ_JBYSWF010000129.1:0-8337 GCF_058780865.1 Pseudomonas sp. GP01-A4 | reverse complement strand
ACTTTGCCGCTTTTGCAAAGTGACTCGCTGTAAGAGCGAAACCATAAGCCGCCGTTACCCAAATAACGGATATGTACACCAAAAAATCAGGGTTTCACCCGCCCCTTGAGCATCCCATGATTCACCAAAAGCGTCCGCATGGCATTGCGCGTCACCCCCAACAACTCCGCCGTACGCAACTGATTAAACCCACAAAACGCAAACGCCTCCCGCACGATCAAATCCTCGATATCGTGCAACAACGAATCCCCCGGCACCTCGAACAACCGCAGCAACTGCTCCCGCACCACCTCCTGCGGAATCCTCGGCGCCCCGCTGTTAACGCTGGCATGCATCGCACTCAGCCCCGCAGAAAACTTCAAGTGCGACGGCATGATCGGCCTGTCCCCAGCCACCAAAAGCGCCAGGTGCACCACATTCTCCAGCTCACGAATATTCCCCGGCCACGGATAATCCAGCAACGCCTGGGTCGCCGACTCCGACAACATCGGCTCAGCGATTTTCAGCCTGGCACTGTAGAGCCGCCGAAAATACTCAACCAACGGCAGGATATCCAGCGGCCGCTCACGCAACGGCAACACCTGCACCTGCGCGACGTTGATGCGATAGAACAGGTCAAGGCGAAAGTTGCCCGCCTCCACCGCCTGCTCCAGGTCGATGTTGGTGGCCGTCACCAGCCGGATATTGATCTTGATCGGCTTGCGCGACCCCACGCGCACCACTTCCTGCTCCTGCAATACCCGCAGCAGCTTCACCTGCAACGGCAGCGGCAAGTCACCGATCTCATCGAGGAACAGGGTCCCGCCATCGGCTTCTTCAAACCAGCCGATCCGCCGCCCCGAGGCCCCGGAAAACGAGCCGGCCTCATGCCCAAAAAATTCGCTTTCCGCAAGGTTCTCGCTGATGGCCCCACAGTTCACCGGCACAAACGCACCGGTGCGGCCGCTGGCGCTGTGGATATAGCGCGCCACCAGCTCCTTGCCGGTGCCGGTCTCGCCATTGATCAACACCGGCGCTTCACTGGGGCCAACACGTTGCAAATATTCGAGCAGTTGCAGGGAACGCGGGTCGGCAAAAACCAGTGCCTTGGCGCGAATCGACAACGGGTCTTTTTCGCCCTGGGGCAAAGTCAGGATCGGCGTGGGATGCCCGTGGGGACGGTTCATGAAGAGTATTTCCCGGCGACGAGGTGAAGGTACGTAAGGGAACTTTACTCAGTCACGCATATAACTAGAAATATTAAAAATTCATTAGTACATAACCGTTTATCGACGATGCGCCAGCGACCTCACGCAACGATCCCCCAGGCTTTGCACGCCCTGGACCAGCACCACCAACACAATCACCGTCACCACCATGATCTGGTTATTGAAACGCTGGTACCCATAACGAATCGCCAGGTCGCCCAGGCCGCCACCGCCAATCACCCCCGCCATGGACGAAAAGCCGATCAGCATCACCAAGGTCAGGGTCAACCCCGCAAGCAAGGCAGGGAGCGCCTCCGGCAGCAGCACCTTGAAGATCACATGCCGAATATCCCCGCCCATGGCAACGATGGCTTCGATACGCCCCTTGTCCACTTCGTCCAGCGCGTTTTCGACAATCCGCGCAAAGAACGGAAAGGCGCCAATGGTGATCGGCACCACGGCGGCGGTGCTGCCCAGGGTGGTGCCGACGATCAGCCGGGTCAGCGGAATCAAGGCAATCAGCATCACCACAAAGGGCAATGAGCGGCCCAGGTTGATCACCGCACCCAGCACACGGTTCACCCGTGGCAAGGGGAACAGCCCGCCGCGGCGACTGACAAACAGCAGCACCCCCAGGGGCAGGCCGATCAGCAAGGTAAAGACCGCCGCCAGCAGCACCATGTACAGGGTTTCGCCAGTGGCCGTGAGCAGCAGTTGCAGGATGTCGTTCCAGTCCGTTTTCATACTGCCCTCACCGCTGGCAGGCTGGGGGCCAGTGAGCGGCCCAGGCTTGAGGCGGGGTCGGCCTGCAATTGAATCAGGCTGCCGCTTTCCACCACGCGCCCATTGGCCAGGGATACCGCGCTGTCGCAGATAGCCTTGACCACATCCAGCTCGTGGGTGATCAACACGATGGTCACCCCCAGTTGCCGATTGATACTGCGCAGCAGTTCCAGGATCGACGCGGTGGTTTCCGGGTCGAGGGCGCTGGTGGCTTCGTCCGACAGCAAATAATCCGGGCGCGCCGCCAGTGCCCGGGCGATGCCGACGCGCTGCTTCTGGCCGCCGGACAGTTGCGACGGAAACGCCAGCGCCTTGTCACTCAGGCCGACCAGTTCCAGCAATTCCTTGACCCGGGCAACGCGCTCGGCCTTGGGCTGGCCGGCGATTTCCAGGGGCACCGCCACATTGTCGGCGACGTTGCGTGAATGCAGCAGGTTGAAACCCTGGAAGATCATGCCGATACGCTGGCGTTGCTGGCGCAATTGCTTGTCACTGAGCAGCGTCAGGTCCTGGCCGTCCATGAGGATGCGCCCGGAAGTCGGGCGCTCCAGCAGGTTCAGGCAACGCAGCAAAGTACTCTTGCCCGCCCCGCTCCGCCCCACGATCCCGAAGATCGAACCATCGGCAATCTGCAACGACACGTTATCCAGCGCCGGCGGCTGGCCATCGGCGTAGGTTTTGCTGACCTGCTCGACGACGATCATTCGACAGCTACCGGAATCACCGAACCTGCATATTTTTCGGTGATGAACTTGGCCACCTCCGGCGAATTCAGGTCCTTTGCCAGCTGTTTGATCCGTGGGTCGTCCTGCAATTTCGGGGTGGTCACGAGGATATTCGCGTAGGGATTGCCCTGGGCTTTTTCCAGCCCAAGGGCATCCTTGGCCGGTGACAGGCCGGCCTCGAGGGCGTAGTTGCCATTGATCACGGCGAGGTCGACATCATCCAGGGCACGAGGAATCTGTGGTGATTCGATCTCGAGGATCTTCAGGTGCCTGGGGTTCTCGGCAATGTCCTTGGGCGTTGCCTGGTCCTTGGCCGGGTCGTTGAAACCGGGCTTGAGCGTGATCAGGCCGTTGGCTTGCAGCAGGTACAGCGCACGGCTCAGGTTGGTGACGTTGTTGGGCACGGCCACGGTGCCTTTATCCGGCACCTGGGCAAAGCTGGTGTGGCGATGGGAATAGATACCCAGCGGCTCGATATGCACGGTGGCCGCCACTGTGAATTTCTGGCCGAGAGCCTGTTCCTGGGAGTGCAGGTACGGCAAGTGCTGGAAGTAGTTGGCGTCCACATCACCGTGGGCCAGCAGTTCATTGGAGTTCACGCCGTTGGGGATTTCGATGATTTTCAGCTGCAGCTGCGGGTCGAGCTTCTGCACGTATTCGAGGATTTGCGCGTGGGGAATCGGGTCCGCCGCCACACGCAGGGCCTCGGCGGCCTGCGCGTCGAAGGAGGCAATCAGGACGGCCAGGGCCAGGGCTGTTTTCTTGAGCATGGTGATGTTCCTTATCAGGCGGACAGGGCTTGGGGAATCGTGGCATCGGCGTAAAACCGTTGGGCGACATCCGGATGGGAACGCAGGCGGCCCTTGAGGTAGTTCCAGCCGACGTCCCGCAGCAGCGGGTTACGCGGGTCACTGGTGGGGCCGTGGGCATCGCGCAGCAACTCGGGCGGCAACTGATACACCGGCACCACAGCGTCCAGTTGCGCACCGAGGAAAAACGCCAGGGACAAACGCTCGCTGCCCAGGGGCGGCGATTCGACCCGGTGCACCGTGGCACGCAGGTAGCCGTTGGTGGCCAGTTCCAGCAACTCGCCGATGTTCACCACCAGGGTGTCGGGGCGCGGCGAGGCGTCGATCCAGCGGCCCTCCTCCACTTCCACTTGCAGGCCGGCCTGCTGGTCTTGCAGGAGGAAGCTGAGAAAGCCGGAATCCTTGTGGGCACCGACACCCTGGCGACTCTGCTGGGCGTGGCGGCCGGGGTAGCGGATCAGCTTGATGTGTTCATTGGGCTTGGCGCCATACAGCGGGTCGAAAGCGTTTTCCGGCAGCGACAAGGCCTGGGCAAAGGCGCGCAACAGGCGCAGGGACATCTGCGTCATCGCCTGCTGCCAGGCCAGTAACAAGGGCTTGAGTTCAGGCAACGCGGCAGGCCACTGGTTGGGGCCTTGCAGGCGCGACCAGGCCGGTGAATCCGGGCCTTGCCGCAGCGGCTCGCGCTCGGCGCCGAGGTCGAACTGCTCACGCAGGTCCGGCTGCCCCCGGGTGATCTCCGACGCGGCGCGGTTGTAGCCGCGAAAGTGCGGGGAGTTGATCATGCCGACAGCAAGCTTGTCGGCCTCCGGCAAGGCGAAAAACCGGCGCGCCTGCTGCTGCACCTGGGTGAGCAACCCGGCGTCGATGCCGTGGCCGGTGAGGTAGAAAAAACCGATATGCCGCGCAGCGTGGCGCAGGTCATCGAGAAACTGCCCACGCTGGGCCGGGCTGCCGTCGAGCAGCGCCAGGTCCAGCAGGGGCAAGGTATTGATTGCCAGCGGGTGCGACATTGGGTGCTCACTCCATGAACAGGTACGTGGAGTGGTGAAGCTAAACGATCTAAAAACCCCGCAATAAATACCTTTTTGGCATTAGCTTAGGTTGGCGCGTTCGCTGCCCTGGCTTCTTCCAGCAAGGCCTGGATGACTTTCTCCTGATTGTCGTAGCGGCCCTCGCCGAAATGGCTGTAGCGCACTTTGCCGGTGGCATCGAAGAAGTAATGGGCCGGCCAGTACTGGTTATCGAAGGCGCGCCAGATGCGGTAGTCGTTGTCGATGGCCACCGGGTAATGGATGTCCAGCTTCTTGACCTGGCTGCGTACGTTATCCAGGACTTTCTCATAGGCGTTTTCCGGCGTGTGCACACCGATCACCACCAACCCGTCCCTGGCGTACTTCTTTGCCCACTGATTGACGTACGGCAGGCTGCGCTGGCAGTTGACGCAGTCGTAGGTCCAGAAATCCACCAGCACCACCTTGCCCTTCAGGCCCTCGGCCGTCAGCGGCGGCGAGTTGAGCCAGGCCACCGCGCCGTCGAGGGACGGCATGCGCTCATCGGACTGGCTGAAACTTTCGGCATCGACGTTGTTGATCAGGTAGTTCACCGCCTTGGGCACGCCGACCAAGGCAACCACCAGTGCCAACAGCAGCAGGCCTTTTGAGCGGCGCAGGTATCGGATGAAGTTCATGGGTGTCACCTCGTGGCCGGGGGTGTTTCGGCGCGTTTGCGAGCCGCGCCGTTTTGCGCCAGCGGCGTGTTCTGGAAGCAGGTTTCACTGCCAGTGAGTTTTTTCGCGGTGGCGGCATTCACATCCGCCGCCACACCCGCCAGGGAAAACGCCAGGGCGCTGAGAAAGCTGTTGAGTGGGGTCATGGCCGGTCTCCTCAGCTGCCTTCAAGGCAATTGCTGGAAAATTTGCGGTAGTCGAGGACGTGGCGCTGGCCCTCGGAATCGAGGTAGGTCAGTTTCGAGTTGACGATGCCGCACAGCGCGCCACCGGACTCTTCGGAGATCGACAGCACCTGATGGATATCCGGCTGGCTGGCGGTGGTTTCGGCATGGGCGGCAACACTCAGGCCAGTGAGTAAGGCAAACAGGCAACTGGCATAGGCAGCTTTGATAGTCATGGGTGGTTCCCCGGGGGTTCAAGTGGGCCGAGGCGGATTACCTCGATGGGCTCATTTGAACCTTGCGAGGTATCCGGATTGTGTCGGCCAGGCCCGGATTTTTGCGTCGATGTGTATCTCGTCACCGCCAGATACACTGCAATACAAAGGGCACAAGGCAAGCCCGCCGCCAGTGGCTAGACTGCGCATCAATGACTAATCAACGAGGAAGGCAGCATGGATCACGTCGATCACATTCTGATTGTCGATGACGATCGGGAGATCCGCGAACTGGTGGGCAACTACCTGAAAAAGAACGGCCTGCGCACCACCGTGGTGGCTGACGGCCGGCAGATGCGCAGCTTCCTCGACACCACGCCCGTGGACCTGATCGTGCTGGACATCATGATGCCCGGCGACGACGGCTTGCAGCTGTGCCGCGAACTGCGGGTGGGCAAGCACAAGGCCACGCCGATCCTGATGCTCACCGCGCGCAACGATGAAACCGACCGCATCATCGGCCTGGAAATGGGCGCCGACGATTACCTGGTCAAGCCCTTCGCCGCCCGTGAACTGCTGGCCCGCATCAACGCCGTGCTGCGGCGCACACGGATGCTGCCGCCAAACCTGGTGGTGACCGAAAGCGGCCGGCTGATCCGCTTTGGCCGCTGGCGTCTGGACACCACCGCCCGCCATCTGCTGGACGAAGACAACACCCTGGTGGCCTTGAGCGGTGCCGAATACCGTTTGCTGCGCGTCTTCCTCGACCATCCGCAACGGGTGCTCAACCGTGACCAGTTGCTGAACCTGACACAGGGCCGGGACGCGGACCTGTTCGACCGCTCCATCGACCTGCTGGTCAGCCGCCTGCGCCAGCGCCTTTTGGACGACGCCCGCGAACCGGCCTACATCAAGACCGTGCGCAGCGAAGGCTATGTGTTCTCCCTGGCCGTGGAAATCCTTGGGGACCCGGCATGACCCTCACGTTCCGCTGGCCGCGCACCCTCGCGGCGCAACTGACGGTAATTTTCATCGTCAGCCTGCTGTGCGCCAACGCCCTGTCGTTCAGTGCGCAGTTCTATGAGCGCTACATGAGTGCCCGCAGCGTAATGCTGGGCAACCTGGAAAACGACGTATCGACGTCGATCGCGATCCTCGACCGCCTGCCCGCCGCCGAGCGTGCCAGCTGGCTGCCGCGCCTCGACCGCAACGCCTACCGCTACCTGCTGAATGCCGGCGAACCCGGCGAGCCGATGGCCAGCGACAACGTGCCCATGGCCGCGACGTCGATTTCCGATGCGTTGGGCGAGCATTACCCACTGACGTTTCGCGACATCCCGGGCCTGCAAAAACACTTCCAGGCGCACCTGACCCTGGCCGATGGCAGCCCGGTCACGATTGATGTCTATCCCAAGCCGATCCCGTTTGCGTTCTGGCTGCCGGTGGTACTGGTGCTGCAACTGGTGGTGTTGCTGGTGTGCACCTGGATCGCCGTGCGCATCGCCATCCGCCCGCTGACACGCCTGGCACGGGCAGTGGAAACCCTCGACCCGAATGCCCGCCCGACGCCGCTGGACGAAACCGGCCCCACCGAGGTGGCGCATGCGGCGGCGGCGTTCAACGAAATGCAGAAGCGGATTGCCGAGTACCTCAAGGAGCGCATGCAGATTCTGGCGGCGATCTCCCATGACTTGCAGACGCCGATTACCCGCATGAAATTGCGTGCCGAGTTCATGGAGGACTCGGTGGACCGGGAAAAGCTCTGGAGTGACCTGGGGGAAATGGAGCATCTGGTGCGCGAGGGTGTGGCGTATGCCCGCAGTGTGCATGGGTCGACCGAGGCCAGTTGCCGGATCGACCTGGATGCGTTTCTCGACAGCCTGGTGTTTGATTACCAGGATATGAACAAGCAAGTGAGTTTGACCGGTAAAAGCGCGGTGGTTTTGGATACGCGGCCCCATGCGTTGCGTCGGGTGTTGGTGAACCTGGTGGACAACGCGCTGAAATTTGCCGGGGAGGCGCAGTTGGAGGTGGGGTCGACGGCGGCGGGTGAGCTTTCGATCAAGGTGCTGGACCGGGGGCCGGGGATTGCCGAGGATGAACTGGTGCAGGTGATGCAGCCGTTTTACCGGGTGGAGAGTTCGCGTAATCGTGGCACTGGTGGTACAGGGCTGGGGTTGGCGATTGCCCAGCAACTGGCGGTGGCGATTGGCGGGGAGTTGACCCTGAGCAACCGGGACGGCGGGGGGTTGTGTGCGCAGGTTCGGCTGGAGCTGTGACGGGCGGTGTGTATATCCATTATTTGGGTGATGGCTTGTATCGGTTCCGCTCTTACAGCGGCTCACTTTTGAACAGCCGGAATGCCGGCCCAGTCAAAAGTAAGCAAAACGCTCTTGCCCCACCACTCGGCTCCTCGCCTAGGCGAGGAGTGCCCTAACTCCGGCTTGAGTGTTTAGAAGCGAAATCAAAAGCTAAAGCGGGCACGGTGCACTGTAGGAGCTGGCTTGCCGGCGATGGCATCGCCTCGGTGTGTCTGATGTACCGAGGTGTCTGCATCGCCGGCAAGTCGGCTCCTACAGAAAGCGGCTTTTGATCTGGCTTTTAACACTCAGGTCGGCTCTCAGGCCGCCGTGCTCTTGCTTTTGATTTTGATCTGACTGCCCCAATAAGCCCGAGGCCGAACGCAGGTATTGCGCAGCGGGTAAACCGGCAGGACGCCGGTTTA
>NZ_JBYSWF010000128.1:0-8458 GCF_058780865.1 Pseudomonas sp. GP01-A4 | reverse complement strand
CCCCCGTTCCCCAATGCTCGGCCAGCACATACACCGCCTGCACTTCACCGGTTACGCCTGGATCAGCATCCTCATCACGACTCGAGCTGACAACAATCCAGCCCACCACACGCCCCTCGACCTGCGCGACAAACACAGCTTCGCTCCCCTGCTCAATCGACTGCCGCCAAAAGGCTTCACGCCGAGGCTGCGTCGCCTCCAGCGAAGCCAGGTAATCCGCCGGCATCAGTTCACGATAAGCCTGCTGCCAACTGCGAATATGCACCGAGGCAATGTCACCTGCGTCCTCGATACGTGCTGCACGAATCATCCAATTCCCTCTGCGCGTTTTGCATAAATCGCCGAGCCCGCCTGGGGCGACAGCCTGCGATAAACCAGCCCCGACAAGGCACACAGCAATCCGGCACCCGCCATGATCCAGGCGATATCACTCTGCTCGACCGTGGCATGCCCGCGTACGGCCATGATCAAGCCGAGCAGCCCCGCCGCGATGCCCACCGATAAACTCAACGTCAACTGAATGGTCATCGCCGACAGGCTGCTGGCGCGGCTGGATTGTTCCGGTGGCACGTCGGCATAGGTCAACGCCCCCAGGGTGCTGAATTGCAGCGAACGAATGATCCCGCTGCCAAATAACACCAGTATTACAATCCAGTAAGGCGTTGATACCTCGAACAGGCTGCACGCCAGGATGGTTGCACCGGTGAGCACCGCATTGCCGATCAAGGTGCGCCGGAAACCGAAGCGGCTGACAATCCGCACCGCCAGCATTTTCATCAGCAACGCACCCACGCCACCGGCCACGCTCAGCAGCCCCGCCTGCAACGGGTTAAGCCCGAAACACAGCTGGAACAGCAACACCAGCAAAAACGGCTGTGACGCGCTGCCGATGCGCATAAGGTTGCCGCCCCAGAAGCTCACCGCGAAGGTCGGGATTTTCAACAATGAAAAATCGATCAACGGGTACGCCGTCCGCCGTGCATGCAGGACATACAGCCAGGCACTCAACAGCCCGCCGCCAATCAGCAGCAACGCCCACTGGCGCGGCAACAGGCCGTGGCCCAGCACCTCGAAACCGAACACCAGTCCGCCCAATGCCACACCGCTGAGCAACAAGCCGGGAACGTCCAATGGCTGGCCGGGCGTCCCGGAATAGTCCGGGATATAGCGCAGCACCAGGATCACCCCAAGCACGCCGATCGGCAGGTTGATCAGGAAGATCCAATGCCACGACAGCACCGTCACCAACAGCCCGCCCAACGGTGGGCCCAGCAGCGGCCCAACCAGCGCCGCCACCGTCAGGTACGACATGGCACGCAGCAGGTTTTCCCGCGCCGACCAGCGCAGCAGGATCACCTGCCCCACCGGCACCATCATCGCCCCCGAGGCACCCTGGGCCAAACGCGCCAGGGACAGTTGCAACAACGAGCCCGAGCAGGCACAGGCCACCGACGCGAGGGTGAACAGCACGATGGCGCTGATAAACACCCGACGCGGCCCGAACCGGTCGGCCGCCCAGCCGCTGACCGGCACGAACAGCGCCACCGCCAGCAGGTACAGCGACACCACCAGGTTCATGCGCACGCTGGGCTCGCCGAAATCCTGGGCCATCTGCGGCAGCGCCGTGAGCACCGCCGTGGCGTCGATCAATTCCATGAACAGCGCACAGCCGATGATCATTGGCACCCGGCGCGCGTGCCCGGAGCCCACCTCGCCCAAGGGGTGTGAAAGGTCGAGGGCTTTGTTCAAAACAGCCCCGATGTCGGAGGCGGCGTGCCCTTGAGTTGCCAGGCGCCCACGGCTGCGGCTTTCCAGTGCCGGGGATTGTGGTTGGCCACGGTGCGCGCGTTGCGCCAGTGCCGGTCCAGGTTATGCGCACGGCCGGTGGTGGAAGCGCCACCCACGTCGAACACCAGCTCGGCGGCCTTGAGCGCCGACTCCGCCGCGATGTATTGCGCCTGGGCCACGTCCACTGCCGCCTGGTCGACGGCCACCGCATCAAGATCCGCAGCCCAGGCGCGGTCAATGGAGTCCGCCGCGTGCAACACCACCGCTTCGGCGGTAAAGGCCCGGGCCGAGACGTCGCCCACGCTCAGTTCCACGTACGGGTCATCCACCGAGCGCGTGGCGCTGCTGTGCTTGATCGGCCGCGCATGCTCCTTGGCAAAGGTCACCGCATCATTCAGGGCATTACGCGCAATACCGGCCTGCACCGCCGCGAGGAACACTTGCAGGAACGGCGTGACAATCGTGCGCTTGCCTTCCTCGACGGTGCGGGTGCGGATCTCGCTGGCCAACACCTGCACATCATGCAGATGGGTGGTGCCACTGGCGGTCAGGCGCTGGCCCATGGCGTCGAAATCATCCAGCAACTCCAGGCCCTGGCGGTCACGCGGCAGGATGAACGACACGGGCTGGTCATTCTCGTCCAGGGCGACGGCGCTGACCCAATCGGCATACAACGAACCGGTGCTGTAGTACTTGCTGCCGCAAGCGCGAAAGTGCTCGCCGTCACGCACGATGCGCGCACTGATCGAACCGTTGGCACCGCCGACTTCCCAGCCGGCATTGCCGATCACGGCGCCTTGCAGGTAGCGCCCGAACCAACGCTCGCGCTCCTCCTCCGCCCCCTCGGCGCGGGACGCCAGCAGGCCTTCGACAAACCCGAAACCGGGGCGCAGCGCCTGGGCCACGTTGGAGTCGGCCGAGGCGATGCGAATCAGCAAGGCAATCACGTCCTTGACCGAACCACCGGCGCCGCCAAACCGCTTGGGAATCCGCACGGTAAACAACCCGGCCTGGGCGATCTGCGCCACGGCCTCATACGGCAGTTGGCGGTCACGCTCACGTTGCGCAGCGCCGGCGGCAATCTGCGGCAGGATGCGGTCGGCGCGGGCGTTCAGTTCGGCCACCGTTACAACCGGCGGCGTGGGTACAGCAGACAACTTGCTCATGGCACTTCCTTGATTCAGGTCTAGATGGCGATTTTCCACAGGCGCGATTCATCAAACAGCCAGCCGGGGTTTTCCGGCTCCAGGGCCGGCACCACCAACTGCTTGCCGCTGCCTGGCAGGCGTGGCACCGCGCCCAGCAGGCGCCGGGTGTATTCGTGCTGGGGCGATTCAAACAACGTCTCGACGCTGGCGCTTTCCACCACCTGGCCGTGGCGCATCACCAACACTTCGTCGCTGACGTGGCGAATCACCCCCAGGTCGTGGGAGATAAACAGGTAGGCCAGGCCCAGCGAGGCTTGCAGGTCGGCCAGCAGATCCAGGACCTGGGCCTGCACCGACACGTCCAGCGCCGACACCGGCTCGTCGCAGATAATCACTTTGGGGTTGCTGGCAATCGCCCGGGCAATCGCCACGCGCTGGCGCTGCCCACCCGACAGTTGCAACGGTCGGCGCTCGGCCAATTGCGGCGCCAGGCGTACCTGGTCGAGCAACTGTGTCACGCGGGCCGCCTGTTGCTCGGCATCGATACCGGCAACGTCCAGCGCATCACTGAGGATCTGCCCCACCGTCCAGCGCGGGTCGAACGAACTCAGCGGGTCCTGATAAATCACGCTGATATCCCGGCGATGCACACGGCGGGTCTTTTCCTCGACCCGCTCGGTACCTGCCGCGGCCCATGGCTGGTCGAGAAAACGCACCTCACCGGCATCCGGTTGCAGCAAGCCGAGGGCGATGCGTGCCACGGTGGTTTTGCCGGAGCCGGATTCACCGACGATGCCCAGGGTGCGACCGGCGCGCAGCTCGAAGCTGACGTTATCCACCACCTGGCGCGACTGTTGATCGGGGCCGACATACCGCTTGCCCAGCCCGGAGGCCTTGAGCAACACCGGCGAATCCGCGCCGGGCCGTGGTTGCGCCACAGCGTTGCTGCGCTCCGGCGACAAGCGTGTGCCCCGGGCATGTTCGGCGGGCACCGCATCCAGCAGCGAGCGGGTGTAGGCGTGGCGGGGGTTGAGCAGCACCTGATCCATCGGCCCCTGCTCCACCACTTCGCCGTGGCGCAGCACCAGCACCTCATCGGCCAATTGCGCGACCACTGCCAGGTCATGGCTGATGATCAGCAGCGAATCGCCACGGGCCTTGATCTGCTGCAATACCTGCAGGATCTGCGCCTGCACCGTGGCATCCAGCGCCGTGGTCGGTTCATCGGCAATCACCAGGCCGGGGTTCAATGCGAGTGCGCTGGCAATCAGCGCACGCTGGCGCAGGCCGCCGGAGAGTTGATCAGGACGCTGGCGCGCACGCAGTTGCGGTTCGGGTACGCCCACCAGGTCCAGCAGTTCGATGACGCGTTCGCCACGGCTGCGACGGTCGCCCCAACGATGGGTCTCCAGCACTTCGAGAATTTCCTTGCCCACCGGCCGCAACGGGTCGAGGGACACCAGTGCATCCTGCAACACGAAGCCGATGCCATTGCCACGCAAACGACGCCAGCCGCGTTCCGACAGGCTGAGCAAATCCACACCGTCATAGCTCAAGGTGCGCGCCGTAACCTTCGCGCCCGCACCCGCCAGGCCGATCAGGCTGCGGGCGGTGACGCTTTTACCGGAGCCGGATTCGCCCACCAGCGCCAGGGTCTTGCCAGGCTCCAGGGTGAAAGACAGATTGCGCACCACCGACTGCCCGGCAAACTCGATGGACAGCCCTTCAACGATCAAGCGTTTCTGGTCGCTCATGAAAGACGGCCCTCCAGGCGTTGTTGCAGGTAACGGCCAGTGACCGTGGTCGACAGCGTGGTCAATACGATGAACAGCCCGGGGAAGAACGTCAGCCACCAGGCGTTGGCGATGAAGTCGCGGCCCATGGACAACATGGTCCCCCACTCCGGTGCCGGCGGACGGGCGCCCAGGCCGAGAAAACTCAGGGCCGAGGCCCAGACAATCGCCTGGCCCACGCCCATGGTCAGGGTCACGATCAGCGGGCGCATGGCGTTCGGCAGCAACTGGCGCAGGATGATCCGCAGCGGCGGATGCCCGAGGGCCCGGGCGGCTTCGATATAGCCCGCGTTGCGCACCGCCAGCACCTGGCCACGGACCATCCGCGCATAACCCGGTGCACTGCCCAGCCCGGTGGCGACGATCAGCGGGCCGATGCCGCTGCCGAAAATCGCCACGAACAACAGCGCCAGGATCAGGCTCGGAAACGCAAACAGCACTTCCAGCAACCAACCCACGCCGCGGTCCACCCGCGCGCCGCCCAGCCCGCCCAACAGGCCAAGCACAATGGCGATTGTCATCGCAATCGCCGTGGCTGCCAGGCCGATGAACAACGACTGGCGGGTGCCATGGATCACCCGCGAAAAAATATCCCGCCCCGACTGATCGGTGCCGAACCAGTGGGCCAGGCTCGGCGAATGAAACGCATCGCGGGGCACGATGGCCAGCGGGTCGCTGTAGGCGAACAACTGCGGCACCAGCGCCGCGACGATCACCAGCAACAGAAAGGTAATCGCCAACAGCGGGCCGAGGCGCAGCGTGCGAGTGGTGCGCTGAATCCGCAGCGCGGGCAGCGGTGTTTCCAGGGTCAGGCCACTCATGCTGGAAGCTCCTGTTGGCGAGGGTCGACCCACAGGTACAGCAGGTCGACCAGAATATTGGCGAGCACGTAACCGGCGGCGACCACCAGGCTGATGCCGATGGTCAGCGGCAGGTCCTGGGCCTGCACCGCCTGGTACAACTGGCGGCCGAGGCCCTTGCGGGAAAAAATCACTTCGATCACCACGGCACCGCTGATCAGCGCGCCGATGGCCCAGCCCGACAGCGAGATGCCCGGCAACACGGCGTGGCGCAACGCGTGTTTGAAGCGCACGTTGAAGTCACTCAGGCCACGGGTGCGGGCGGTCAGGATGAAGGGTTGGTCGAGGGTCAAATCCAGGGATTCACGGGTGACCTGCGCGATAAACCCGGCCAGCGGAATCGCCAGGGCGAACGACGGCAACACCAGGGTGCGCCAGCCATCACTGCCTGCCGGCGGGAACAGCCGCAGGCCGAACGCAAACACCGCCAGCAGCAGAATCCCCAGCCAGAAGTGCGGCAGCGCGGCGGCCAGGGTTTCCGCGAGCGAGGCCAGGCTGGCCACCCAGCGGCGGCGCCCGGCGGTCAGCACCGTCAGCGCCAGCACCAGGACCCAGGCCAGGGCGAGCGAGGTCAGGGTCAGCTCCAGGGTCGGCCAGGATTGCTCGGCGAGCACTCGGGTCACCGGCAGGTGCTGGGAATAGGAAACCCCCAGGTCACCCTGCACCAGTCGCCCAAGGTACAACGCGTATTGCACCGCCAATGGTTTGTCGAGGCCGTACTCGCGGGTGGCTTCGGCGATGGTCTCGGGGGTGGGGTTGCCGCTCGGGCCGCCGAGGATCGCCTGCACCGGATCGCCGGGCATCAGGCGCAAGGCAAAGAACGTCAGCGTGGCCACCGCCCAGAGCACCAGCACGCCGCCGGCAAGGCGCCACAGCGCACGTTTGCCGAGCCGGGCCAGGCGCTCGCGCCGTGGGTTGGCAAGTGATGTGTCGCTCATTTGTTCACCCATGCGTCATAGAGATAAGTCACCGCCAGCGACGGCTCCAGCCGCACGCCCTGGGTGGTCTTGTAGATACCCAGCCGCGTGCTTTGCGGGTAGGTGGTCAATTGCAGGTACTGGCTGGAAGCGATTCTCTGCGCCTGGTAATACAGCGCCCGGCGCTGCTCGCTGTCCTGGGTGGTGAGGGCTTGCCGGATCAGCGTGTCGAACGCCGGGTCACTGAAGCCTGCGGTGTTCTGGTGGTAACCACCGACACCCGCCGGGCTGATGAACTCACTGCCGAAGATGATCCGCAGCACGTCGGCGGTGTTGGTGTTCCAGTAGCCGAGGCGAATGTCGTAGTCCCAGTCGGCCTGGCGTTTGGTGGCCTGCACGTCACTCATCTGGTCGACGATCAGCTCGAAGCCGACCTGCCGGGTGGTGGCCTGCACCTGTTCCCACAAGGTGTATTCCGACGGTGGCGTGCGGTTGCCCATCACCACGTGAACTTGCAGGCGCTTGCCGTCCTTGGTGCGGTAGCCCTCGCTGTCGCGCTGGGTCCAACCGGATTGGTCGAGTAACTGCGCAGCCCGGGCCGGGTCGTAATCCTGGGCGTGCTGGAACTCCGGGCTGTAAAAGCGCGTGGCAGGGCTCAGCGGCCCGCCGGCGCGGGGGAATTCGTTGAAGTACACGCTCTTCAACGCGCCCTCGATGTCGGAGCTGCGCACGAAGGCTTCGCGCACTCGCACGTCATCGAACGCCGCACGGGTAATGTTCAGCGTGCCGTTGGTGGGGTTGCCGGGGCGTTGGGCGATCACCAGGGTCAGGTCCGGGTTGCGTCGAGCGGCCTCGTGGGATTCGGGCGGCAACGCTTCGATCACGTCGACCTCGCCAGCCTGCAACGAGGCGAAGCGCACGGAAGGTTCCTGGATGAACTTCCAGACGATCCGGTCGAGCCAGGCCGGGCCCTGGTGCTTGGCGGTGGGTGGCGCCCAGTTGTAGTCGGGGTTGCGCACCAGCTCGACCTGGCTTTGCCGGTCCCAGCGCACGACCTTGAACGGGCCGCTGCCGACCGGGCTTTCGCAGTTCACATCGCGCGAGCGCAGCAATGCCGTGGGGGACTCGATGCCGAGGAAGCCTTGGGCGAGGACTTCAAGAAAGGCCGCGTACGGCGTAGCCAGGTGCACCACTGCGGTGTATTCGTCGAGCACGTCGGTGCTGCGGTATTGGCGGATGTAGCCGCCTGCGGTGCTGGATTGGGTCTTGGGGTTGGCCATGTGGTCGAGGTTGGCCTTGACCGCTGCGGCGTTGAACGGGGTGCCGTCGGTGAAGTGCACGTCGTTGCGCAGGTGGAAGGTGTAGGTCAGGCCGTCGGGGGAGACTTCCCAGGTCTTGGCGAGCCAGGGGCCGATGCGGCCGTCGGCGTCCATCGAGACCAGCGAGTCGAGGTACTGCTGGGCGACGAACACCTGGGGCATGTCGCCGGCCACGTGGGGGTCGAGGCAGGTGGGTTCGCGGTCGGTGGCGTACACGAGGGTGCCGCCCTTTACCGGCTGGTCACTGCGTGTGACGGTGGAGCTGCCTTGGCCACAGCCCAGGAGCAGGCCGCAGAGTGTGGCGGTGCCGATAAGGAGCAACGGGCTGGATCGTCGCGGGTAAGGGGCGGGTTCTTGCATGATGGGTCAGGCCTAAAGTCCGGGAACTGGGTCATTGCACAAGGCATGCCGGGTTTTTGGGGCTGTAAACAGGGGGGATTGGAGGGTTGGGGGATTGCTGAAAACGACAATGTGTGTGGGAAGTGTTGGTCAGGCAACAGCTCGGCCTTGGGGGGCGTGAGGTTTGAGTACATATCCGTTGCTGCGGTAACGGCGGCTATTGGTTCCGCTCTTACAGCGGCTCACTTTTGAACAGCGCAAAAGTAAGCAAAACGCTCTTGCCCCACCACTCGG
>NZ_JBYSWF010000127.1:0-8713 GCF_058780865.1 Pseudomonas sp. GP01-A4 | reverse complement strand
ACCCAACGCCGTATACAAATTCACCTCCGCCACCAACTGCGCCAACCGATCAACAATCAACGCCTGCTGCGAACTGAACAACGACCGCTGCGCATCCAGAAACACCAGATTACTGTCCACCCCACTGCGATACCGGTGCTGAGCCAGGTCGTAATACGTCTGGTTGGCCCGAACAAAATCCCGCTGCGCCGCCAGTTGCTCGTTATACGTTTGCCGCGCCGCCAGCCCGTCCGAGACTTCCTGGAACGCGGTCTGAATCGACTTCTCATACTGCGCGACATAAATGTTCTTCTGAATCTTCGCGTAATCCAGGCTGGCCCGCAGGCTGCCCGCGTTGAAGATCGGCAGATTGATCTGCGGCTGGAACCCCCAACTCCCCGAGCCCCCCTGGAACAATCCCGACAGATCCTTACTCGAGGTGCCCGCGTTGGCCGTCAGCGTAACCGAAGGAAAAAACGCCGCCCGCGCCGCGCCAATATTCGCGTTGGCCGCCTGAAGCTGATACTCGGCCTGCACAATATCCGGCCGCCGTTGCAGCAGGTCCGACGGCAACCCGGCCGGCACCCGGGCTACCAGGTCGTCGGACAGCGGCTGTGCCGGCAAAGAATCCGGCACCGGCCCACCCACCAGCAACGCCAGGCTGTTGAGGTCCTGGGCCACCTGCCGCTGGTAGCGCGCAATGCTTGCCCGGGTACTTTCGACGCTGGTCCGGGCCTGGATCACATCGATCGACGTCGCCTTGCCCGCCGTTTTACTGCGCGACGTCAGACGCAGGCTGTGCTCGTCCGAGGCCAGCGTCTGCCGGGCCAGGGCCAGCAGTTCCTGGTCGGCGCGCCAGGTCAGGTAAGCGTTGGCGACGTTGGCCACCAGGCTCAGTTGCGCGCTGCGCCGAGCTTCTTCAGTGGCCAGGTATTGCAGCATCGCCTGCTCACTGAGGCTGCGTACGCGGCCGAAAAAATCCAGCTCGTAGGCGCTGACGCCCAATGTCGCCGAATAGGTAGAGGTGATCGCAGACTTGCCGGTGGTAGTGGCGCGCCGCGGGACTTTCTGGCGGTTTTCGGCACCCGTGGCAGACACCGCCGGGAACAGGTCGGCACGCTGGATGCGGTACTGCGCCTGGAACGCTTCGACATTCAGCGCCGCCACCCGCAGGTCACGGTTATTCACCAGGGCCTGGCCAATCAACTGCCGCATCACCGGGTCACGGAACAACTGTTGCCAGTCAGGCCCGGCGGCCGATGGCCCCACCCGGTCCGCGTTATACACCGGGAAGTGCGCCGGGGTCGGTGCCTCGGGCCGCTGATAGTCCGGGATCAACGAACACCCGCCAAGCACACACGCCACGCCGAGCATCAGTTTTTTCATCACGCGCCAACCATCCATTTGGCCAGGCCATGCCGGCCACTCACGCCCAGTTTGGCCGCCGCGCGCTTGAGGTAGGTTTCGATGGAGCTGTTTTTCACGCTGAGTTTCTCGGCCATCTGCGGTACGGTTCCGCCGGTCAACAACCCCAGGCAAACCTCCTGTTCCCGCGCCGATAAGGTGATGTCACTGAGTGACAGGCGTTTATAGAATTCGCGCTGCAATTGCGACTGCTCCAACGGAGTTTTAGAGGGCTCGGGCGCTACCGGCGGGGCCTGTCGATTGATCTGCGCGTGGCGCTCGATCAACGGCAGCAAGGTTTCCGAAAGGCTCTTGAGAAACGACAACTGCGCCAGGGAAAAGGCGCGTTGGGTGTGGGGCCGGTAGAACGAAATCACGCAGCGCCGATTGGCCTGGCGCGATACCAGGTTGCACTGATGGGAGGTGCCGCGGGTGTGGGTGCTGTCGGCCTTGGCATTCATCTGGATCAACAGCGGGTCGTTCATGCCGAGCATTTTTTTCAGCAGCGGATGATCGTCGCGGTGATGCAGGGTGCGCGGTGGCGGCAGGTCCTGCTTCAACCCGTCGCTGCCAAGTAACTTGATATCGAGCACGCAGGCCTGGTGCTCGTCGAGGGTCCATTCACTGAGGTCCACCAAGTGAACCGGTACCAGCTTGTTGACCAGTTGCAGCATGTTCGCTGCGAAGTGTTCAGTGCCGGTGCTTGAAATCAACTCTCCCAACTCGAAATAAAAATGCGGATTTTCCATATTCCGAATACTGCTGGTCAGACTCATAGCCATCTCATCCTTGATGTCGAAAACCGTCAACGGTTGCCCGTACGTGTGCAGGCCTCCCGTTCTCCTTGAACCTGGGTCGGTGCTCGAGGCTTCATTTAGCCACGTGGATTTGTCCTACGTATGTAGCGGAAACGAGGGACACAACCTGCCATAAAAAGCGCGCCATTATTTCGTCATTTCCGACAGGGATATAGGCTGAAGCTGCAGGGTAAAAGGATTTTAGAGTTTGTTAACTAGTTGATATAAAACATATTTACTCAATTTTCTCGACATGCCCGGCTATATGGCATCGGCCAGATGTAGCCAATCTCCTACATCCATTTAATCGTTTCAGCACTGAACCATCAGCCAACCCCGGCGCGGTACCCGGGCTGTCCGGGTTTCGGGTGACATACGGCCCTCCGGGGCGATGCTTAAATCCCGTTGATTTCGCCTCAATGGGGCGTTGTGCGCCTTATCGACACCTCACATGAGAAGGATCTTATGACGTATTTCCCCCTGACCGCCGCCCAGCGGGATATCTGGCTCGACCAACTGCGCCTCGGTGACTCGCCGCTGTACAACATCGGGGGTTATATCGAACTCACGGGCACCGTGAATCCCGCATTGATCCAGCGAGCCATCGAGCACCTGGTGGCCAAGCACGACGCATTGCGTACGGTGTTGCAAGTGGCGGCCGATGGCTTGCCACGGCAGGCGTTTGCCGGGGCCATGGCGGTATCGGTGCCGCAGCATGACGTCTCGCGCCAGCCGGATCCCCGCGCGGCCGCCGAGGCCTTGTTGCAGGCGCAGATGGCGCGAACCTATGCGCTGGTCGACGAGCCGTTGTTCCGCTTCTTCCTGGTCAAGCTCGATGACCAGCATTACCGCCTCGGCACCCAGGCTCACCACCTGATTCTCGATGGCTGGGGCTTTGGCCAGATGCTGCAATCCCTTGCAGGTATCTACAGCGCCCTGGAGCAGGGCCGGCAGCCGGACCTGTCGGCGCCGTCCTATATCGACTTCATCGACAACGATGAACGCTATCGCGAGTCGGCCCGTTACGCCCGGGACCGCAGCTACTGGCTGGACAAATACCAGGCGCTGCCAGAGCCGCTGCTGACGCGCCGTTACCAGGCCAAGGGCGAGGCACCGAGCAACACCCTGGTAGCACCGTTTCCGGCGGCGCTGCTCAATCGCATGGCGCGGGTGGCGAACCATTACCAGGCGTCGGCGTTCCATGTGTTATTGGCGGCGATGTACCTGTACTTCAGCCGCACCGGCCAGCGCCAGGAGTGGGTGGTGGGGCTGCCGATACTCAACCGTTCCAATGCACGCTTTCGTTCGACCCTGGGGCTGTTCACCCAGGTCAGTGCCGTGCGCTTGCAGTTCCGCGACGACCTGCCTTTCAGCGCCCTGGTGCGTGGCGTGCGCGACCAGCTCCAGCAGGATTTTCGGCATCAACGTTTCCCGCTGAGCGAGATGAATCGCGAGCTGGGTTTGCTGCGCGCCGACCGCGGCCAACTGTTCGACCTGTCGGTGTCCTATGAGCAGGACGACCATGAATTTCGCTACGGCCAGGCATCGGCCCGGGCGATCAAGGTGTCCAACCACCATGAGCCGTTGCCGCTGGCGATTCACTTGCGCAGCAATCGCTACCACGACACGGCGTGCCTGCACTGCGTCTACAACGAGGCGTACTTCCAGGTACACGAGGTGCAGGCCCTGGCCGATCGCCTGGTGTATGTGCTGGAGCAGGGGCTGGAAAACACCGTGCTGCCCCTGGCTGACTTCTCACTGATAACGCCCGAGGAAACCGCGCAGTTGCAACGCTGGAACGCCACCGCCCAGGCCTATCCCGCAGCGCAAACCCTGCATGGGCGCGTCGAGGCCCAGGCCGCGGTGACCCCGCATGCGGTGGCGGCGGTGTATCAGGGGCAGCGATTGACGTATGACCAATTGAATCAACGGGCCAATGCCCTGGCGCGGCAGCTATTGGTGCTCGGGGTAAAGCCCGACGACCGTGTGGCGATCGTCGCCCGGCGCGGCCTGGAGACGCTGGTGGGCTTGCTGGGGATTCTCAAGTCCGGCGCCTGTTACGTTCCGGTGGACCCGGCCCATCCTTCCGAGCGCCTGCACTACCTGCTCGATGACAGCGCGCCGGTGGCGGTGCTGACGCAGACGGATTTGCTCGAGCGTCTACCGGTATTGAGCGTGCCGGTCATCAATCTGGATCACGCCACGGCGCAGTTGGCGCGCAACCCGCAAGTGGCGATGACACCCGCCAACCTCGCGTATGTGATCTACACCTCGGGCTCCACCGGCCTGCCCAAGGGCGTGATGGTGGAGCACCACACCGTGGCCAACCTGGTGGACTGGCATTGCCAGGCCTTCGATTTGCACGCGGGCAGCCATACCGCCAGCGTTGCCGGTTTCGGGTTTGACGCCATGGCCTGGGAGGTCTGGCCAGCGCTGTGCGTGGGCGCGACCTTGCACTTGCCGCCGACCCACGACGGCGCCGAAGACATCGACGCGCTGCTGGCCTGGTGGCGCGCGCAACCGCTGGACGTATGCTTCCTGCCCACGCCGGTGGCCGAGTATGCGTTCAGCCAGAATATCGAACACCCGACTTTGCGCACGCTGCTGATCGGTGGCGACCGCCTGCGCCAGTTCAACCAGGCGCGCAGTTTCACGGTGATCAACAACTACGGTCCCACTGAAGCCACCGTGGTTGCCACCTCGGGCCTCGTTGAGGCCGGGCAGGCGCTGCACATCGGCAAACCCATCGCGAATGCCGCGGTCTACCTGCTGGATGAGCAACAGCGGCCGGTGCCCATCGGTACTGCAGGCGAGTTGTACGTCGGCGGGAAAGGCGTGGCGCGGGGCTATTTGAACCGCCCGGACATGACCGCAGAGCGCTTCCTTGATGACCCATTCAACCCAGGCCGCATGTACCGCACCGGCGACCTGGCGCGTTGGCTGCCGGATGGGAATATTGAATATTTGGGCCGCAACGACGACCAGGTAAAAATTCGCGGCGTGCGTATCGAGCCGGGGGAAATCGAGTCCGCCCTGGCGGCTTATGAAGGGGTCACCGAAGCGGTGGTGCTGGTACGCGAGGGGCAGCTGTTGGCCTGGTTCACCGAGCATGCGCCGGTAGCGATTGAAGCGCTTCGCGCCCATCTTAAATCACGCTTGCCGGATTACATGGTGCCGCAGGCCTACGTAAAGCTGGACGCGCTGCCCCTGACGGCCAACGGCAAACTCGACCGCAAGGCCTTGCCGGCACCCGGTGCCGATGCATTTATCAGTCGAATTTACGAAGCCCCCGAAGGGCCTACGGAAATCGCCCTGGCGCAGATCTGGGCCGATGTGCTGCACGTCGAGCGGGTGGGGCGGCATGACCATTTCTTCGAGTTGGGCGGCCATTCGCTGTTGGCGGTCCAGTTGGTGCAGCACATGCGCCAGGTCGGGTTGCAGGCCGACGTGCAGGTGCTGTTCGGCCAGCCGACCCTGGCCGCACTGGCGGCAGCGGTTGGCCAGGGCACCGTGCTTGATGTGCCGGCCAACCGTGTTCCGGCGGGTTGCCAATTGATTACTCCGGACCTGCTGGCGCTGGCCGAACTGGACCCGCCGACGATAGAACGCATCGTCGCCGCGATCCCCGGCGGCGCCGCCAATGTGCAGGAGATCTACCCGCTGGCGCCGTTGCAGGAAGGCCTGCTGTATCACCACATCACCGACGAGCGCGATCCGTACCAGCAACACGCGATGTTCAGCTTTGCCCGCCGTGAACAGCTGGAAGCGTTCGCCCAGGCGCTGCAACAGGTGATCGACCGCCATGACATCCTGCGCACCAGCCTGGCGTGGGATGCCCTCGAACAACCGATGCAAGTGGTGTGGCGCAAGGCGATTCTGGACGTGCAACCGGTGGCCCTCCAGGGGGACTCAATTCTCGAACAACTGCGCGAACGCCAGCGGCCACTGGACTTGCGCAAGGCGCCGCTGATGGCCCTGGATTACGCCGAAGACCGGCAGAACCGCCGTTGGGTGGGCATGCTGCGTTTCCATCACCTGGTGAACGACGCCACATCGACGCAAGTACTGATGGCGGAAATCCAGGCTCATCTGCTTGGCCAGCAACAGCAATTGCCGGCGCCGGTGCCCTATCGCAACGTGGTCGCCCAGGCCCGGTCAGCGGAACGCCAGGCCGGGCACGAAGCGTTCTTTCGCGAGCGGCTGGCGGATGTCGACGAGCCGACCCTGGCCTTCGGTTTACAGGAACGCCAGGCGGATCGCCGTGACACCGAGGAAGCCGACGTGCTGCTTCCCGACGCACTCGGCCAGTTGTTGCGCGAGCAGGCCCGCACCTTGGGTGTCAGCGCGGCGAGCCTGTTTCATCTGGCGTGGGCCCAGGTACTGGGTCGCGTCTCGGGCCGTGACGATGTGGTGTTCGGTACGGTTCTGCTGGGACGCCTGCAGGCCGGTGAGGGCGCGGACCGTGCCCTGGGCATGTTCATCAACACCTTGCCACTGCGGGTACGCCTGGCCGGGGTGACGGTGCGCGAGGCGATCAGGCAGACGCAGCAGCAACTCAGCGCCTTGCTCGCCCACGAGCAAGCGTCCCTGGCGTTGGCCCAGCGTTGCAGCGGCGTCACACCGCTGTTCAACAGCCTGCTGAATTACCGGCATGTCTCGGTCGAGGCACTCGAGGTGCTGCAGCCCGGCATCGAATTGCTGAGCAGCGAAGACATCCTCAGCTACCCACTGATGCTGACGGTGGACGACCTGGCCAGCGGTTTCCGGCTCAAGGCCAAGGCGCCCCGCAAGGTCGGTGCCCAGCGCCTGCTGGACTACCTTGGCACGGTGCTGGCGGGATTGGTGGAGACGCCCGAGGCGCCGCTGTTCGATGTGCAGGTGCTGCCCGCGACCGAACTGCAACAGCAACTGGTGGACTTCAACGCCAGCGAAACCGACTACCCCGAGGACCAGACCGTCCACGCCCTGTTCGAAGCCCATGCCCGGCACACACCTCACGCGGTGGCGGTGCAGGCCGGTGAGCAGCAACTGACTTACCGCCAGCTCAACGAGCGCGCCAACCGCCTGGCCTATCACCTGCGCGAGCGCGGCGTGCAGCCGGATTCGCGGGTGGCCTTGTGTGTCGAGCGCGGGTTGGACCTGGTGGTGGGCTTGCTGGCCATCCTCAAGGCGGGGGGCGCCTATGTACCGTTGGACCCGGGCTACCCTCGCGAGCGTCTCGCCTACATGCTGCAAGACAGCGCGCCGGTCGCCTTGCTGGTACACGGCGCGACCCGCGATTTGCCGGGGGAGGTGTCGATACCGGTGATCGACCTCGACCACGGCGCCTGGCAGCAGGCGCCTGAAGGCAACCCGCGAGTGCCGGGGCTGAGCGTACGCAACCTGGCGTACGTGATGTACACCTCCGGCTCCACCGGCACGCCCAAGGGCGTGATGATCGAGCATCGCGGCCTGGGCAACCTGATGCACTGGGGCTCGCAACTGTGCCCGAATGCCGAGGGTGGCGCGTTGTTGCAGCGGGCGCCGTTCAGTTTTGACGGTTCGGTGTGGGAGCTGTTCTGGCCGCTGACCAATGGCATGCGCCTGGTCCTGGCGCGTCCCGATGGGCACCGTGAACCGGCGTACCTGGCGCAGGTGATTCGTGAGCAACAGGTCAGCGTGATCAAGTTTGTGCCGGCGATGTTGCAGCAGTTTCTGGAGCTGGAGGAGTCTGCGCTTTGTACCAGCCTTACCGACGTTTTATGCGGTGGTGGGGAGCTGACAGAGGCCTTGGCCCGTGGGGTTCAGGCGCGATTGCCCAAGGTGCGCTTGCATAACGTCTACGGACCGACCGAGGCGACGGTGGACAGCAGTGCCTGGACGCTGGAGCCGGGTGCGCCGGTGCCGGGGTTGCAGTTGCCGATTGGGCGGGCCATCAGTAATACCCGGCTTTACGTATTGGATGAGCATGATCGGCCGGTGCCGCTGGGGTGCAGTGGGCAGTTGCATATCGGCGGGGTGGGCGTGGCTCGCGGGTATCTGGGGTTGGAGCAGATGACGGCGGAGCGGTTTATCGATAGCCCGTTTGTGGCGGGGGATCGGTTGTATCGCACGGGGGATCTGGTGCGGTATTTGCCGGACGGGAACCTGGAGTTTCTGGGGCGCAATGACTTTCAGGTGAAGCTGCGTGGGGTGCGGCTGGAGCTGGGGGAGGTTGAGGCGCGGTTGGCGGCGCATCCTGCGTTGCGGGAGGTGGCGGTGTTGATTCGGGATGAGCGGTTGGTGGCGTATTTCACCGTGCGTGATGCGGTGCCGGGGCTTGAGGCGTTGCGCAGTTACATGGTGGAGGGGTTGCCTGAGTACATGGTGCCTTCGGCGTTTGTGCGGGTGGAGGTGTGGCCGCTTAATCCGGCGGGGAAGCTGGATCGCAAGGGGTTGCCGGAGCCTGGGGTGGAGGCGGTGTTGAGTCGCGCCTATGAACCGCCTCAGGGGGAGGTGGAGACGGTGATTGCTGGGGTTTGGGCGCAGGTGCTGAAGCTGGATCGGGTGGGGCG
>NZ_JBYSWF010000126.1:0-9224 GCF_058780865.1 Pseudomonas sp. GP01-A4 | reverse complement strand
ATGACGGCGGCCCACGGTCCAAAGCCGGAGTGAGGGCACACCGAGCCTAGGCGAGGTGCCGAGTGGTGGGGCAAGAGCGTTTTGCTTACTTTTGCGCTGTTCAAAAGTGAGCCGCTGTAAGAGCGGAACCCTAAGTGGCCGTTACCTAAATAACGGATATGTACTCAGTTCAAAAAGCCCGATAAGCCCGCATAAACAGCCCCACAACCTCCTGCACATGCTCCTCGGCCGCCTCAGCGCTCAACTGCCCCCCACACCCATACAACAAACAAAAATTCGCCGTCCCCTTGAGCAAGCAAAAAAAATGCTCCGCCGCGGTGAACGGCTTGGCAATACGCAATGCGCCACTCTGGTCGATCTTACCGAGCAGCCGCTCCATCCCCTGCAACATACGCATCGGCCCGGCCTCGAAAAAGATCTGCGACAACTTCGGATCCTGACTCCCGGAAGTCATCATCAACCGATGCAGGTTCACCGACTCCTCGCTATTGATCAGCACATGAAACCCGCGGGCGATATTGAGCAGCACCTTCTCCACCGGCATACCCTCGGGCAGCTCGAAATACATCACCGGTAACTGCTCTTCGCACTTGGCAACCACCGCCGCCGAGAACAGCGTCTCCTTGTCGGTGAAATGGCTGTACACCGTCAGCTTCGACACCCCCGCCTCCACTGCCACGGCATCCATGCTGGTACTGGCATACCCATTACTCAAAAACAGGATCTTCGCCGCATCAAGAATCGCCTGGCGTTTTGCCATGTCCTTGGGACGCCCGGGGCTATTGGTGTTCACAGGATTGTCGGACATTTTCACTTTATTACTGGACTGGTGAGTTTGGTATTAATAACATACTGGCCAGTATAATTATTCCTAGCACCATTAGCGAAAGGTCCTTCAGCATGCGCAGCTATTTCCTGCCACTCGCGTTGCCTGCCAGCTTGTTATTCCTGTTGGCTGCCTGTGGCCATGAAGAAGCGGCGCAAACCACCGTCCGCCCGGCCATGGTGGTTCAGCCAGAGCCTTCGGCGCAGGCTTCCGACAGCTACCCGGGCGAGGTGCGTGCACGCTATGAACCCGACCTGGCCTTTCGCATTGGCGGCAAAGTCAGCCGACGACTGGTGGAGGAGGGCGAGCGCGTCAAGGCCAACCAGCCCCTGGCCGAACTCGACCCTCAGGACGTACGCCTGCAACTGGAAGCCACCCGCGCCCAGGTCGCCGCTGCCGACGCCAACTTGAGCCTGGTGCGCGCCGAGCGTGACCGCTACAAGACCCTGATGGACCGTCAGATGGTCAGCCGCTCCCAGTACGACAACTCCGAAAACCTCTACCGCTCCGGTGAAGCACGCCTCAAGCAGATCAAGGCCGAATTCGACGTGGCCAATAACCAGGCCGGTTACGCCGTGTTGCGCGCACCCCAGGATGGCGTGGTCGCCAAGCGTGCAGTGGAAGTCGGCCAGGTGGTGTCGGCCGGCCAGACCGTATTCACCCTGGCCACCGATGGCGAGCGGGAGGTGTTGATCAGCCTGCCGGAGCAAAGCTTCGGGCGTTTCAAGATTGGCCAGCCGGTGTCCGTGGAACTGTGGAGCCAGCCTGACCAGCGCTTCAACGGCCGCATCCGCGAACTGTCGCCGGCTGCCGATCCAAAGTCGCGAACCTTCGCCGCCCGCGTCGCGTTTACCGGCGGCAAAGTGCCTGCGGAACTGGGGCAGAGCGCTCGCGTCTTCATCCAGGCTGACGGTGTGATTCCCCTGGCGGTGCCGCTGTCTGCCCTGAGCGCGGAGAACGGCGCGTCCTACGTCTGGGTGGTGCAGCCCGACAATACCCTCAAGCGCACACCGGTGCGGATCGGCGCCTTTGGCGAGAAAACCGTGCCGGTACTGGAAGGCTTGAACCCCACTGATTGGGTGATCGCCGCCGGTGTGCATGTACTCCATGAGGGCCAGCAAGTGCGCCCGGTGGATCGCGCCAATCGAGTGGTAAGTCTGGCGGCCAAGGAGTAGTCCCCGATGGGTTTCAATCTTTCCGAATGGGCGTTGCGTAATCGCCAGATCGTACTGTTCCTGATGATCCTGCTGGCAGTGGTCGGCACCTTGTCCTACACCAAGCTGGGACAAAGCGAAGACCCGCCGTTTACCTTCAAGGCCATGGTGATCAAGACCAACTGGCCAGGCGCTACGGCCCAGGAAGTGTCGCGCCAGGTCACCGAGCGTATTGAAAAGAAATTGATGGAGACCGGCGACTACGAGCGCATCGTCTCCTTCTCGCGGCCCGGTGAATCCCAGGTCACCTTCATGGCCCGGGATTCGATGCACTCCGCAGAGATCCCGGACCTCTGGTACCAGGTGCGCAAGAAAATCAGCGATATTCGCCAGACCCTGCCACCGGATATCCAGGGCCCGTTTTTCAACGATGAATTCGGCACCACCTTCGGCAATATCTACGCCCTGACCGGCGATGGCTTTGACTACGCCGTGCTCAAGGACTACGCCGACCGCATCCAGATTCAGCTGCAACGGGTGCCGGATGTCGGCAAGGTCGAACTGCTGGGCTTGCAGGACGAGAAGATCTGGATCGAGCTGTCCAACCTCAAGCTCGCCACCCTCGGCCTGCCGCTGGCGGCCGTGCAGCAGGCGTTGCAGGAACAGAACGCGGTGTCCACCGCCGGCTTCTTTGAAACCCCGAGCGAGCGCGTGCAGTTAAGGGTGTCCGGCAACTTCAAGACCGTTAAGGAGATTCGCGACTTCCCGATCCGCGTCGGTGATCGTACGTTCCGTATCGGTGACGTGGCCGAGATTCATCGTGGCTTCAACGATCCACCGGCACCGCGCATGCGCTACATGGGCGCCGACGCCATCGGGCTGGCCGTGGCCATGCGTGATGGTGGCGACATCCTGGTGCTGGGCAAGGCCCTGGAAGGCGAATTCGCACGCCTGCAGAAGAACCTTCCTGCCGGTATGGAACTGCGCAAGGTGTCGGACCAGCCGGCAGCGGTAAAAACCAGTGTCGGCGAATTCGTCCAGGTGCTCGCCGAGGCCCTGGCGATTGTGTTGCTGGTGAGCTTTTTCTCTCTGGGCGTGCGCACCGGCATGGTGGTCGCCCTGGCGATTCCGCTGGTGTTGGCCATGACGTTTGCCACCATGTATTACCTCGGCATCGGCCTGCACAAAATCTCCCTCGGCGCGCTGGTGCTGGCGCTGGGCTTGCTGGTGGACGATGCGATCATCGCCGTGGAAATGATGGCGATCAAAATGGAGCAAGGGTACGACCGGCTCAAGGCCGCCAGTTTCGCCTGGACCAGCACAGCCTTCCCGATGCTCACCGGCACCCTGATCACGGCCGCAGGTTTCCTGCCGATTGCCACGGCGCAATCGAGCACCGGTGAATACACCCGCTCGATCTTCCAGGTGGTGACCATTGCGCTGCTGGCCTCGTGGGTCGCCGCCGTGATGTTCGTGCCGTACCTGGGGGAAAAACTCCTGCCGGACCTGGCGAAGATTCATGCGGCCAAGCATGGCACCGACGGGCCGGATCCCTACGGCACACCCTTCTATCAGCGCGTAAGACGCCTGGTGGAATGGTGCGTGCGTCGGCGCAAGACGGTGATCGTCCTGACCTTGCTGCTGTTTATCGGCTCGGTGGCGCTGTTCCGCTTTGTGCCCCAGCAGTTCTTCCCGGCTTCCGGGCGACTGGAACTGATGGTCGACCTGAAACTGGCTGAAGGCGCGTCCCTGAGCAATACGGCTGACCAGGTCAAACGCCTTGAAGCCTTGCTCAAGGAACATGCAGGTATTGAAAATTATGTGGCCTATGTCGGTACCGGTTCGCCACGTTTCTACCTGCCGCTGGACCAGCAACTGCCGGCCGCCAGCTTTGCCCAGTTTGTGGTGTTGGCCAAGACCATCGAGGAGCGCGAAAGCTTGCGCACCTGGCTGATCGAAACCCTCAACGAACAATTCCCGGACCTGCGTTCGCGGGTTACGCGGCTTGAAAACGGCCCGCCGGTTGGCTACCCCGTGCAGTTCCGGGTAACGGGCGAGCACATCGAAGAAGTCCGGGCCCTGGCGCGGAAAGTGGCGGCCAAGGTTCGCGAAAATACCCACGTGGTCAACGTGCACCTGGACTGGGAAGAACCGAGCAAGATCGTCTACCTCAACGTTGACCAGGACCGCGCCCGTGCCCTCGGCGTGAGCACCGCCAACCTGTCGAAATTCCTCCAGAGTTCCCTCACGGGCTCCAGCGTCAGCCAGTACCGCGAGGACAACGAGTTGATCGAAATCCTGCTGCGCGGCACGGTGCATGAGCGCACCGAGCTGTCGCTGCTGCCAAGCCTGGCGGTGCCGACCGACAACGGCAAGAGCGTGGCGCTGTCGCAGATCGCGACCCTGGAATACGGCTTTGAGGAAGGCATCATCTGGCACCGTAATCGCCTGCCGACCGTGACCGTTCGCGCCGATATCTACGGCAAGGAACAACCGGCCACCCTGGTGCAGCAGATCCTGCCGACCCTCGAAGGCGTGCGTGCTGAACTGCCGGACGGCTACCTGCTGGAAGTTGGCGGCACGGTCGAGGATTCCGCCCGTGGGCAGAACTCGGTCAAGGCCGGTGTGCCGCTGTTTATCGTGGTGGTGCTGACCTTGCTGATGCTGCAATTGCGCAGCTTCTCCCGCACCGCGATGGTGTTTCTCACGGCGCCCTTGGGCCTGATCGGGGTGACACTGTTCCTGCTGGTGTTCCGCCAGCCCTTTGGGTTCGTGGCGATGCTGGGGACCATCGCGCTGTCGGGGATGATCATGCGTAACTCGGTGATCCTGTTGGACCAGATCGAGCAGGACATCAAGGCCGGCCTGGCTCCCTGGCAGGCGATTATCGAGGCGACCGTGCGGCGCTTCCGGCCGATTGTGCTGACGGCGCTGGCGGCCGTACTGGCGATGATCCCGCTGTCCCGCAGCGTGTTCTTCGGGCCGATGGCCGTGGCGATCATGGGCGGCTTGATTGTTGCGACGGCATTGACCCTGTTGTTCCTGCCCGCGCTGTATGCGGCGTGGTTTCGGGTGCGCAAGGAGGCGGTGTAAGGCTGCGAGTGGCAGGGGTGTCCTGTAAGGAAATGCCTCTGGTCATTCACACATAGACGCAAACTACGACCCTGGGCGACGGAACGTTTGCCCGTGGTGCTCCACTCAGAATTGTCTGATTGACAGACGTCGTTGTCGGGGCCGCAAGCCTGCGGTCCCGATGAACAACAATGAGTTCATGGAGTGTCATATGTTTATTTTGTCTGCCCTGGCAGCTTTCAAAGGTGCTTTCCTGGGGTCACTGCTGGGCAATCTGTTGCCTGGTTCCAATAAAGAAGCTGATACGGCGCGACCGCACAAGCCCGGCCATGGACGGCCCGGTTTCAACCACGGGCATCACTCCCGACCAACGGCGCCTGTCCTGCCTGCGCGGCCCAAGCCGTATCACCAGGCGCCGGTGCATGAGGCCCACCAACCCTACCAGAGGTCATCGGCACTCTTTCCGATCCATCGATAGCCGCTGACTCGAGGCAGCCCGGGAACCACTCGGGCTGCCTTGCCACTCAGAGGGGGCTTTTGACCATAGATATCGAGGAGTGTGTATGATTTTTCCAGTACTGGTTTCACCACTGCACCTGTTGGGGGCTGTATTTGGAATAGGGCCGAATTTCGGTCGGTCCAATGGCAATGGCCAGCCCGAGATCAACATTAATATCAAAACCGAAAACAACACCACCAACAGCAGCAACAGCAATGCCATGGGTAGTGATTTGCCTTGCAAGTGCCGCTATTAAAAAAAACGCCCTGAATAGTTCAGGGCGTTTTTAGTTGCCGGGTATGATCTACAGCGCGCCGAACACCTTCTTGGCCAAGCTGGTGGCAGCCGCCGCCGGGTTCTTGCGAATGGTTTCTTCCTGCTGGGCGATCATCTTGAACAGCCCGTCCAGCGCCTGTTCGGTCACGTAGCTTTCGACATTGGCGCTCTTGGCATCAATGGCGCCAAAGGTGGCGGCCTTGCCGGCGAGCGCGTTGTACTGCTGGGCCACGCCGACCTTGTCGGTAGCGGCCTTGACGATCGGCAGGAACTTGGCCCGGATCTCGTCACGGCTGCTTTTGTTCAGGTACTGGGTGGCCGAGTCCTGGCCGCCGGTGAGGATGCCCTTGGCATCGGTCACGCTCATGTTTTTCACCGCGTTTACCAGGATCGGCTGGGCCTGGGTGACAGCAGACTCGGCCGCCTTGTTCATGCTGGTTTCAAGTTGCGTGACCTGGTCACCCATGCCGAACATTTTCAACTTGTCAGCGACTTTGCCCAACTTGCCCGGCAGGCCGATCTTCACTTCGGGGTTGTTGCTGAAACCACCGGGCACACCCAGTTGTTTCACGGCAATCTGTGCGCCTTGGGTCAGTGCATCCTTGAGGCCGCCGGTGGCGTCGCCCTGGGACAGGCTGCCGAGGGACAAGGCCATGGCGTTGGCACCGAGCAGCAAGCCGGCGCACAGGGCAGTGAGGCGAAGGGAGTTACGGAGCATGGGCGCTTCCTTATGTTCGATATTTTAATCAGTGTGCAACCGCATCCACGCGCAGGCGCAGCGGTTGTGGGTCCTGGCCGTTCAACTGCACGGAGTGCCGTTCGGTGGTGATAAACAGTAGCCTGCCCTCCAGTTCGATGCGAGCGCTCACCGAGTAACTGTGGCCAGGCTTGACCTGGGTCGGGTCGTAGCTCAGGTGAAAGGGCAGCGGCACCTGGCCTTTCACCGGGCCTTTCTGCTCGGCCAGGGTCACGGCCGGGGCGTCCATCAAGGACACGTCTTGCAGGGTCACACTCAAGGTGGCGGCGGGCGGCAGGGCGATGCGTTGCAGGTAGAACACTTCGCCGTCGAGGCTGGCTTTGGGCGCGGGGCTCATGGTCTGGCAGGCTCCCAGCAGGGCGGTCAGGCCCAGGAGGATGATTTTTTTCATGGTGCAGCTCCTTGTCAACGGCGCCAGAAACACCCTGGCGCCTCGGTCACTCTAGTGTGTTTCTTCGGGTACCACAGGCTGGTCTGCCGCCTCTTCGCTGCGATGCAGTGCGACCTGGCGAATCGACAGGCGAATCTCCGCGGGCAATACGCGTTTGGCTGCACCTTCGGCCAGCTCACCCAGCAGCGGGTGATAGCTCAGTTTGCCGGCCTCGTCGCGACGCAGCACATCTTGCTCCAGCAGGGTCTGGATAAAATGTCGGAAAAGGCTCTTGTCGAAGAACTCCGGGGCATTCAGGCCGTGCAGGATCGACAGGCGCTGGGCCATGACCGTGCACAGGTCTTCCAGCTCTTCGGCGCTGATGCTGTTCTGGCCGCTGTTGAGCAGCAGCGAGATCGCCATGTAGAAGCGTTGCAGGGTCTGGGCGATGCTCTTGGACAGCAGGGTCAACAGCACAAACTGCCGTGAGCTCGGCGCCGGGCGCAGGTACACGTCGTTTTCAAAACGCAGCAGGCCTTGTTCGACGAAGGCGTCCAGCCACTGGTCGACCACAGCATCCAGCTCGTCCAGGGACCAGCGGATAAACAGCTCCGATTGCAGGTACGGGTAGAGCGCACGGGTATAGCGCAGGATCTGTTCGCGGCTCATCCGCGAGCTGCTCTGGAAGAAACTTGCCAGCAGCGCCGGCAGGGCGAAGATGTGTAGCACGTTGTTGCGGTAGTAGGTCATCAGGACGGCGTTCTGCTCGTCCAGGTAGAGGATCTTGCCCAGTGCATCGCTCTGTTCCGACAGCAGGTGCATGTCCTTGACGTGCTTGATCAGCGCCAGGCCGTCGCCTTCCGGCAGGGTGGTGTGGGGCGAGTAGGGCACCTTGCGCAGCAGTGCCAGGTACAGATCCAGCTGGCGCGCCATCGCCTGTTCGTCCAGGGCCAGGCGGGTGGTGGACAGCAGCGCGAGGGCCACCAGGTTCACCGGATTGATCGCCGCCGCTTCGTTCAAGTGTTGCGCCACCCGTTCTCCGAGGCGGTTGGTGGTTTCGTTGAGCCACGCCGGCTTGTAGTTCGGGCCCAGCTCCTGGGAGCGCCAGTCGGGCTGCTCGCTGTCGAGGAATTCAGCCAGCTTGATCGGTTCGCCGAAGTTCACGGCGACCTGGCCAAAGCGCTGCTTGAGGGCGCCGACCACTTTGAAAATATCGAAAATCGACTCTTTCTTCTTGCTCGCACCGCGCAGTTCGCCCAGGTAAGTGCGGCCTTCCAGCACCCGCTCATAGCCGATGTACACCGGCACGAACACGATGGGCATGCGCGAGGAACGCAGGAAGCTGCGCAGGGTGATCGCCAGCATCCCGGTCTTCGGTTGCAGCATGCGCCCGGTGCGCGAGCGTCCGCCTTCGACGAAGTATTCCACCGGGAAACCCTTGGTGAACAAGGTGTGCAGGTATTCGTTGAACACCGAGGTGTACAGCGGGTTGCCCTTGAAGGTGCGGCGCATGAAAAACGCCCCGCCACGGCGCAACAGGCTGCCGATCACCGGCATGTTCAGGTTGATCCCGGCGGCGATGTGCGGCGGGGTCAAGCCATTCTTGAACAGGAGGTAGGAGAGCAGCAGGTAGTCGATATGGCTGCGATGGCACGGTACATAGATCACCTCGTAGCCCTGGGCGACCTTTTGCACACCTTCGATGTTGTTGACCTTGATGCCGTCGTAGATCTTGTTCCAGAACCAGCTCAGCACCACTTCGAGGAAACGGATGGCGGTGTAGGTGTAGTCCGAGGCGATCTCGTTGCCATAGCGCAGGGCCTGGGCCTTGGCTTTCTCGGGGGTGATTTTCTCGCGTTCGGCCTCGTCGAGGATCGCCTGGCGTACCAGTGGCATGTTCACCAGGCCCTTCACCAGGTTGCGCCGGTGGGACAGGTCGGGGCCGATCACTGCGGTTTTCAGGTTGCGAAAGTGCACCCGCAGGATGCGCTGGGCCATGCGCACGGTGCGTTCGTGGCCTTTATTGTGCTCGATCAACTCACGCAGGTTGATGGGCGCGGAGAATTGCACCCGGGTCTTGCGGCCCAGGATCAGGATGCTCAGCAGCCGGCGCAGGCGGCCGGTGACGGCCCAGCTGTCGGCGAACAGCAGTTTCCAGGGGCTGGACTCGCTGTCGGGCGACTGGCCCCAGAACACGCTGACTGGAATGATCTGTGCATTCTCTTCGGCGTGTTCGGTGAGCACATCCACCAGGCGGGTCAGGGTGGGTG
>NZ_JBYSWF010000125.1:0-9267 GCF_058780865.1 Pseudomonas sp. GP01-A4 | reverse complement strand
TGGTGGGGCAAGAGCGTTTTGCTTACTTTTGCGCTTTTCAAAAGTGAGCCGCTGTAAGAGCGGAACCATAAGCGGCCGTTACCGCAGCAACGGATATGTCCACCACACCCGCCACCACCGATCAAACACCCCTTGCGACCCCCCAATTTCTTTGCTAGCTTCTTACAAAATGTTAACGATAACATTTGCTCTAAAAATAAAAACAAAACAGAGATCCCCACCATGAAAATGCTTCCGAAAACCCTGTGTTTGTTGGCTCTGAGCATCAATCTTGTCACCGCTGGCCTGGCACTGGCCGACACCAAACCCGCCCCCATCCGCATCGGCGCGTCCTTCCAGGAAATCAACAACCCTTACTTCGTCACCATGAAAGACGCCCTGCAGGAAGCCGGGGCGACCATCGGTGCGCAGTTGATCATCACCGACGCCCGCCACGACGTGTCCAAACAGGTCAGCGACGTCGAAGACATGCTGCAAAAAGGCATCGACATCCTGCTGATCAACCCCACCGATTCCGTCGGCGTGCAATCAGCCGTCAAATCCGCCCACGCCGCCGGCGTAGTCGTGGTCGCCGTCGACGCCCAGGCCGAAGGCCCACTGGACTCCTTCGTCGGCTCGAAGAACTTCGACGCCGGCTTCCAGGCCTGCGAATACCTGGCCAAGAACATCGGGGACAAGGGCAATATCGCCATCCTCGACGGCATCGCCGTGGTACCGATCCTGGAGCGCGTGCGCGGTTGCAAGGAGGCCGTGGCCAAGCACCCGGACATCAAGATCGTGAGCATCCAGAACGGCAAGCAGGAACGTGACCAGGCGCTGACCGTCACCGAAAACATGCTGCAGGCCCAGCCCACCCTCAAGGGCATTTTCAGCGTCAATGACAACGGCTCCCTCGGCGCCCTCTCGGCCATCGAAGCCAGCGGCCTGGACGTCAAGCTGGTGAGCGTCGACGGCGCGCCGGAAGCGATCAAGGCCATCCAGAAACCCGGCAGCAAATTCATCGCCACCTCCGCGCAATACCCCCGTGACCAGATCCGCCTCGCCCTGGGCATCGCCCTGGCCAAGAAGTGGGGCTCGCAAGTGCCGGCCACGATCCCGGTGGACATCACCCTGATTGACCAGGCCAAGGCCAAGGATTTCAGTTGGTAAAACACCCAGGCCCCACGCCAGGCGTGGGGCACAGGTCATCCATCTGAATGCGAGGTCGGCGGTATGAGCAGTCTTCTGAAGCTGGAAAATATCTGTAAGCGCTACCCGGGGGTGCAAGCCCTCAAGGCGATCAACCTGGAAGTGCAGCGCGGCGAAATTCATGCCTTGCTCGGGGAAAACGGTGCAGGCAAATCGACCTTGATGAAGATCCTTGGCGGGGTCGAGCACCAGGACGAAGGGCAGATCCTGATCGACGGCGAGGCTCGGCAGTTCGCGACGTATCGTGATGCGATTGCCGCCGGCATCGGCATTGTGTTCCAGGAATTCAGCCTGATTCCCTACCTCACGGCGGTGGAAAATATCTTCCTCGGCCACGAGCTGAGCAACCGTTTTGGCCTGTTGCGCAAGCGCGAAATGGTCGAGGCCAGCGAGGCGTTGTTCAAGCGCCTCGGTGTCAGTATTGACCTGCAATGCGCGGTCAGGCACCTGAGCGTGGCCGAGCAGCAATTCGTCGAGATCGCCAAGGCGCTGGCCCTGGACGCGCGGCTGCTGGTGCTCGACGAACCCACCGCCACCCTCACGCCGAGCGAAGCCGAGCTGCTGTTCGAAATCATGCGTGAACTCAAGCGCCAGGGGGTGGCGGTGATTTTTATTTCCCACCACCTGGAGGAGATTTTCCAGGTCTGCGACCGCATCAGCGTGCTGCGCGACGGCGGCAATGTGGGCGTCACCGATGTGGCCGACAGCGATATCGACCGCTTGGTGGAAATGATGGTCGGGCGGCGCCTGGAGTGCAGTTTTCCGCCCAAGCCCACCGCCGCACGCGGGCCGCTGCTGCTGGAGGTCAAGGACATCCAGTTGGTGCGCAACGGCCCCCATAACCACTTTGAATTGCACAAGGGCGAGATTCTCGGCTTTGCCGGCCTGGTGGGTTCCGGGCGTACCGAATTGGCGCTGGGCATGATGGGCGCGCTGCCGTCGGTGAGCAAAGACGTGTGGCTGCGGGGTGAACAAATCACCCTCGACGACCCGGCCCAGGCCTTGGCCCATGGCATCGGCCTGCTGCCGGAAAGCCGCAAGACCGAAGGGCTGATCACCGATTTCAGCATTCGCGAAAACATCTCCCTCAACAACCTGCCCAAATACCAGAACGCCAGCGGCCTGATCGACAAGGACAAGGAATGCGCCAGCGTGGAAGCGCTGATGCGCCAGCTGTCGATCAAGGCCCCCAGCGGCGAGAGCCGGGTGTTCAACCTCAGCGGCGGCAACCAGCAGAAAGTCGTGATTGCCCGCTGGATCAACCATCACTGCGACGTGCTGGTGTTCGACGAACCCACCCGTGGCATCGACGTCGGTGCCAAGGCGCAGATCTACGCACTGATGCGCAGCCTCACCGAACAGGGCTACGCAATCATCATGATTTCCTCGGAACTGCCGGAAGTCATCGGCATGTGCGACCGCGTCGCGGTGTTCCACAAGGGCGCCATCGTCAAGGTACTGGAAGCGTCTGCCGTCAATCCTCAAGAGGTCATGCGCCATGCAACAGGGGGCTCAAGTGAATACGTCCATTAATGCCGTGGGGCCTGGCCGGCTGCGCCTGAACCTGGCGCGGCTGATTCGCTCACCGGCGTTCTATCCCTTTGTCGGGCTGCTGGTGGTGACGTTGGTGATGATCTTCGCCAGCGATAACTTCCTGACGGCCAACAACCTGTCGAACATCGCGCGCCAGGTGTCGATCAACGCGATTATCGCGGTGGGCATGACCTGCGTGATTCTCACCGGCGGCATCGATTTGTCGGTGGGGCCGGTGATGGCGTTGTCCGGCACCTTGACCGCCGGCTTGATGGTCGCAGGCTTGCCGCCGGGCCTGGCAATTGGCGCCGGGATGCTGGTCGGCGTGGCGTTCGGCATCGGCAATGGCCTGTTCGTCGCCTACCTGCACATGCCGCCGATCATCGTCACCCTGGCGACCATGGGCATCGCCCGCGGGTTCGGCCTGATGTACACCGACGGCTATCCGATTTCCGGTTTGCCGGAGTGGTTCGGTTTCTTTGGCCGCGAAAGCCTGTTCGGCATTTCGGTGCCGATCCTGATCATGTTGGTGACGTACCTGGCGGCCTATGTATTGCTGCAACACACCCGCATCGGCCGCTATATCTACGCGATCGGCGGCAACGAGGAAGCGGTGCGCCTGTCCGGCGTGCGGGCGGCGCGCTTCAAATTGCTGGTGTATGGCATCAGCGGTTTGACCGCCGCGATTGCCGGGCTGGTGCTGACCTCACGCTTGATGAGCGGCCAGCCGAATGCCGGGGTGTCGTTCGAACTCGACGCGATTGCCGCGGTGGTCCTGGGCGGCGCCTCGATTGCCGGTGGGCGCGGGGTAATCGTCGGCACCTTGCTCGGCGCCATGCTGCTGGGGGTGTTGAACAACGGCTTGAACATGCTCGGGGTCTCGCCCTATGTCCAGAGCGTGATCAAGGGCGGGATCATTTTGCTGGCGATCTTCATCAGCCGTCAGCGCCACAAGTAAACCGGTTATCTCCACGCGGCCATGGTGGCCGCGATGGGTTCTCTCATGCTCAAGAAAGGTCCGCACATCATGGAAAAGCACAACCAAATGCAAGCCGTCGTCTGCCACGGCCCGAAAGACTACCGCCTGGAACGCATCAGCAAACCCCAGGCGCGGGTCAATGAACTGGTGATTCGCATCGCCGCCTGCGGCATCTGCGCCAGTGACTGCAAATGCCACTCGGGCGCCGCGATGTTCTGGGGCGGCGACAACCCGTGGGTCAAGGCCCCGGTGGTGCCGGGGCACGAGTTCTTTGGCTACGTGGTGGAAGCGGGCGAGGGCGCCGAGGAGCACTTTGAGGTGAAGGTCGGCGACAAGGTGATCGCCGAGCAGATCGTGCCATGTGGCAAGTGCCGCTTCTGCAAGTCCGGCAAGTACTGGATGTGCGAGGTGCACAACATCTTCGGCTTCCAGCGTGAAGTCGCCGAGGGTGGCATGGCCCAGTACATGCGTATTCCCAAGACTGCCATCGTGCACAAGATTCCGGAGTCGGTGTCCCTGGAAGATTCGGCGCTGATCGAGCCGATGTCCTGCGCGATTCACACCGTCAACCGGGGTGAGATCCAGCTGGATGACGTGCTGGTCATCGCCGGTGCCGGCACCCTGGGCCTGTGCATGGTGCAAGTGGCGGCCCTTAAAACGCCGAAGAAACTGGTGGTGATCGACATGGTCGACGAGCGCCTGGAACTGGCGAAGAAATACGGTGCCGACGTGGTGATCAACCCGTCACGGGACAATGCCCGGGAGATCATCAATGGCCTGACCGATAACTACGGCTGCGACGTGTACATCGAAACCACCGGCGTACCGGCGGGCGTGACCCAAGGCCTGGATTTGATCCGCAAGCTCGGACGGTTTGTCGAGTTCAGCGTGTTTGGTGCCGAGACCAGCGCCGACTGGTCGATCATCGGCGATCGCAAGGAACTGGACGTACGCGGCGCGCACCTGGGGCCGTATTGCTACCCGGTGGCCATCGACCTGTTTGAGCGTGGCCTGGTGACGTCCAAGGGCATCGTGACCCATGACTTCGGGCTGGACAGCTGGGCCGAAGCGTTTGAGCTGGCCAACTCGACCAAGTCGATCAAGGTGCTGCTGAAGCCGGTGCTCTGACATGAACTACGTAATGGGTGTGGACATCGGCACGCAAAGCACCAAGGCGCTGCTGGTGGATGCGGACGGCCTGATCATCGCCCAGCACAGCCAGGGGTATCGCGTGGATACCCCGAAAGTGCGCTGGGCCGAGCAGTGGCCGCAGGTCTGGCTGGATGCGGTGGAGGCCTGCGTCGCCCAGTGCATGGCCAAGGCCGGCGTAGGGAAAGAGCAGGTCAAGGCGCTGTGCATCAGCAGCCTGTATGGCGGCTCCGGAATTGCTGTGGACGAGCAGATCACGCCGCTGCACCCGTGCCTGATCTGGATGGACCGGCGCGCGGGCGAGCAAGTGGAGTGGGTGCGCGAGCATGTGGACCTGGAGCGGCTGTTTGCGGTCACCGGCAACTCGGTGGACAGCTACTACGGCTTCACCAAGATGCTCTGGCTCAAGCAACACCAGCCGCAGGTGTGGGCCAACACCCGCTACCTGCTGCCGCCCAACAGTTACATCAACTGGTGCCTGACCGGTGAGTTGGCGGTGGACCACAGCAGCGCCGGCAATATCGGTGGCGTCTACGATGTGGCCCGGCGCGGCTGGTCGGCCGAGATGCTGGCGGCGCTTGGGATTCCGTTGGCGATGATGCCGGAGCGTTTGCTGTATTCCGGTGAAGTGGTCGGTGGTTTGCTGGAGAAATGGGCCCGGCGGCTGGGCTTGCAGGCCGGCACGCCGATCCTGGCCGGAGGCGTGGACGCGGCCATGGCCACATTGGCCGCCGGGGTGACCCGGCCGGGCAATCACGTGGCGATGATCGGCACCAGCATGTGTTGGGGTTATCTCAATCAGCAGGTGGACGCGCGCCATGGTCTGGTGAGCATGCCCCACGTCTATAACGGCCATCAGGACCTGTACATCTTCGGCGGTGCGATTACCGCCGGGGCGTCGGTGAGCTGGTTTCGCGAGCAGTTCTGCCAGGCTGAGGAGCAGCAGGCGAAAGAGACTGGCCAGGACAGTTTGTGGCTGCTGGAGCAGAGCGCCGCGAAGATCCCGGCGGGCAGCGAAGGGCTGTTGTTCCTGCCGTATCTCATGGGCGAACGCAGCCCGGTGTGGGATGACCGGGCCAGCGGCAGCTTTGTCGGGCTGAACCTGTATCACAGCCGGATCCACCTGTACCGCGCGGTGCTCGAAGGGGTGAGTTTTGCCCTGCGGCACAATATCGAAGCGGGCACCCGTGGGGCGCATTCCCTTGATCCACGGCTGATTGTGGTGGGTGGGGCGAGCCATTCGGATTTGTGGATGCAGATTATTGCGGACATCACCCATTACCCGGTCTACACCATTGTGCAAGAGGTGGAGGCGGCCTTGGGCGCGGCGTTGTTGGCGGCCCATGCGGTGGGGGTGGTGGATGACCGGCAGATGGAGAAAGGTTGGGTGCAGTTGGAGCTGCGGGCGGAGCCGGAGGCGGGGAATGTCGGGGTGTATGACCGGGCGTTTGCCAGCTATCTGGAGCTGTATCCGGCCTTGAAACCGGTGATGCACAGCTTGCAATTGAATTAAGCGAACACTGATCCAAATGTGGGAGCGGGCTTGCTCGCGAATACGGTGTATCAGTGCCGGATTTATTGCCTGACCCACCGCATTCGCGAGCAAGCCCGCTCCCACATGGGATCTCCATCGTTTTAGAGATCGTGAACCATGAACGCTATTTTTGACTTCACCAAGCAGCGCATCCTCGTCACCGGCGCCAGCAGCGGCATCGGCCGGGAAATTGCCCTCCAACTGATCGCCAGCGGCGCCCAGGTGTTTGCCCTGGGCCGCGACGCTCAGGCCCTGGCCCAACTCGGTTGCGAAACCCTGTGCCTGGACATCGCCAACAGCGCCGCCCTGGACCTGGCCCTGCAAGGCCTGCCGCCGATGCATGGACTGGTCAACTGCGCCGGCATTTCCCGCCTGGAACCCGCCGCGGCCATCAGCGCCGAAGCCTTCGACCAGGTGATGAATGTCAACGCCCGCGCCGCGGCCCAGGTCGCCAGCCGTATCGCTGCGGCGATGATTGAAGCGAAGATTCCCGGCAGCATCGTCAACGTCTCAAGCCAGGCCTCACTGGTAGCCCTGGACGATCACCTCGGCTACTGCGCCTCCAAGGCCGCACTGGACGCCATCACCCGCGTGCAATGCGCCGAATGGGGCCGCTTCGGAATTCGCGTCAACAGCGTCAACCCCACCGTCACCCTCACGCCCATGGCACAGATGGCCTGGTCGGCGCCCGCCAAGCGCGACCCGGCATTGGCGGCGATTCCCCTGGGGCGATTTGCCGAAACGGCGGAAGTGGCCCTGCCGGTGTTGTTCCTGCTGAGCGATGCCGCCAGCATGATCAGCGGCGTCAGCCTGCCGATCGACGGCGGCTACACCAGCCGCTAGCCGTTCTCCAGCTTGCCGGCGATCACCACCTTGTCCCGCGGTTTGTGCGGGTCTTCGAGACGGTCCAGCAGCAGCCGCACCGCGCTGCTGCCGGCCAGTGACGCGTCGTGGGCCACGCAGGCAATCGGCACGCCGAAGATATCGGCGAAGGGCAGGCGGTCGATGCCGCAGATGGTCAGGCTGTCGTGGGGGATGTTGTGCATGCGCAGCGCACGCAGCGCGCCGAGGGTGATCAACTGGTTGAAGCCCATGATCGCGTCCGGCGCCGAGTGCTCGGCCAGGTAGTCGAGGGTGTGCAGGTAGGAGGGCATCAGCGTGTAGTCGCCGGCACACACTTCGACCTGCACCTGCGGGTGCGCAGCCAGGACTTCTTTCAGGCCCTTGAGACGCTCCATGGTGATGCGCGAATGTTCAGGCCCGGTCAGCACCAGCAGTCGTTTCAGGTCAGGGGTTTGCCGCACCAGGTACTGCGCCGCCTCGATGCCGCTGTGGTAGTTGTCCAGCACCACGCGGCTGAAGGGGCTGTCGTGGATCGTGCGATCGAGCAGCACCACCGGCGTCTTGCCGTTACCCAGGCGCTCCAAATAGTCCGGCTGGTAGCTGGGCTCGTCGGAGACCGGCGACAGGATGATCCCCGCCACGCGGTAGCCCAGCAGTGTGTCGACTGCCTTGCTTTCCAGTTCTTCCAGTTCGTCGGTATCCACCAGCATGATGGTGTAGCCGTGCTTTTTCGCCTCGCGGGAAATCGCCTTGATCATCTCGCTGTAGAAGGGGTTGTCGACCGAAGCGGTGATCACGCCGATGATCAGGCTTTCACTGCGCTTGAGCCCGCGGGCAAAGGCGTTGGGCACATAGTCCAGCTCCCGCGCCACTTCGAGAATCCGCGCCAGGGTGGCGGGCTTGACCAGGTCGGGTTTGCTCAGCGCCCGGGACACCGTGATGGTGGTCATGTTGACCCGTTTGGCGATGTCGCTGATGGTGACGGACTTTTTCTTGTTCATCGGCAGGGGGGAACCAGGAGAAAACAACCTGAGGCTACCATGGGCACGGCTTCAAATCACCGGATCCCAGCGCTGCGACCAATCCTTTTCGGCCTCCACCACCGCCCGCAGCAACCCCAGCGCCTGCTGCAAAACCGCCGAATCGCGCTCGCGGGAATACACCAGGTACGTCGGGAAGCTGAACTCCGGCGCCTTGGCCACCCGTTCCATCACACCGCTGTCGAGGTAGCTCTGTACCACCCGCGTGCGGAAATACCCGGCACCGCCGTTTTCCAGGATGTACTGCAACGCCAGTGGCCCCAGATTGAAACTCAGGGCTGCGCGGGCCTTGTCCGGCAGTGCGGCGTCGTGCTGCTGGCGAAAGCCCTGGCCCCAGTCGATATACACGTAGGGCTCGGGCCGGGCGGCCAGTTGCACCAGGATCAGTTTTTCTTCCAGCACCTGCTCCACCTGCAACCCCGGCCAGTATTGCGGCTGGAACACCAGCGCGGCGTCCAGCACCCCCAGTTCCAGCTGGCGTAACAGGTACTCGCCTTCGCGAATCTCGGTGCGCAAGGCATGACCGGGGATGTGTTCACGCAAGGCCTGGGCCCAGCCGAGCATCAGCGGGTTGCACAGGCTGACTTCGCCACCGATGTGCAGCACGTTGCGGTAGCCGTCGGGTAATGGCAGGTCGCGGCGTGCGGCTTCCCAGGTCTGGACAAGCTGGTTGGCGTAGACCACGAACGCCTCGCCGTCCGGGGTCAGGCGGGCACCGGCGCGGTTGCGCACGAACAGGGTACTGTTGAGCTGGCTTTCGAGGTTTTTGACCCGGGCGGTGATTGCCGTCTGGGTGACGTGCAGTTTCTCGGCCGCCGCGGCGAGGCTGCCGCAGCGGGTGATTTCGAGGAAGGTGCGTGCCAGTTCGATGTCCATGAAACCCCCTTGGATGATAGGAGGCATTGTAGGGGCTGATGATTGGAATACGGACAAAAATGTGGGAGCGGGCTTGCTCGCGAAGGCGGTGTGTCAGTCAAGATATCCGGTGACTGACACACCGC